>JBCCFC010000848.1:0-6149 GCA_039029935.1 Chloroflexota bacterium | reverse complement strand
TGACCAGCGAGCCAAGGACCTTGATCAAAGGCTTCGCTCTCGGCTGGTGTTGGTGCACACTTGTCAACATGAATCATGTCTACCCAGAACTGAATCGCCGCGCGCGCTTCATCGGTGTCCAACAATAGCTGATTTTCCTCATCGTTGAGCAATTCTGCTCCCCAACCACTCAGGGTTGATGGGCCAGGTGTGCCTGCAAAGGATGGATTTTCCGCCGTATACCCCCACTGTGGCATATCGCCATCCAAGTTGGTCAGTTCGTTGGCAACCTCGCGGAACTTGTTCATATCCCATGTTTCATCAGGATAGTCCATACCCGCTGCATCAAAGATGTCTTTGTTATACCCAAGCAGCAGCGGTCCATGATCATATGGAATGGCATGTAGTTCGCCGTTAAAGCGATAGAGACGCAATGCTTCTTCCCACACACCGCCCACATTAAACTCTTCATCTGCGTCTACAAGGTCTTGAATGCTGATGCTGATGCCTTCAAAGGACCATGGGAATGAACGACTACCATGTACATAGACGATGTCAGGCAGTGTATCCGCCGCCGCCCATGTGGGAACGATATTGTTGTGGTCTGCCCATGTGTTGTACTGTGTTTCCAGTTCAATTTCTGGGTGTTTTTCCATGAAGTTATCATTGAATAGATTTTGATGTTCTTGGAAGGTTGCATCCCAAGTCAAGCCCAACGAAATTGTGGTCACTTCCGCAGCAGGGGCATCCCCACCGCTAGAAGAACCGCCACCACCTGGTGCAGGTGCTGCACAGGCTGAGAGTGCGGCCAATCCCGCTGCTCCCGCTGTGAATTGTAGGAACCGTCGGCGCGATAATATCTGTTGACGCATAACGCATCTCCTTTTGATTTGGTTTAATAAATTGTTCCCTTACTAGCCAGCAAGACCCTACCTGCTATGTTGGTGAGACCTTATCAGCATGGCTGGTAAAAACTAGAAGCCCATTATAGGCGGTCCAATCGGATTGGGCAAACAGAAAAAAGGAGGGCAAGCTAGACTTCCTGCTGGTCACAAAAACGTTAGAAAGAGCACCCATGTGAATGATTTGATTTTTGTGCTTGTACACTATTCACTCCTTTTCAAAATACCAAAGTACGCGCCTACATTAGCCCATGCTAACATAGACGCGTACTTTGGTAAAATCTAACTGGGAAACCGTTGGTTAATGCTTATCCAGCTTGCAAGCGCTCCCAACCTTCATCCAACACAGGCTGTCCCTCTTGCACAATTGCAGCAATGGCAGAGGTAGCATCTGTATCGCCATTCTTCAACAGTGTGACTTGGCGACTGATGATGTCGTTCAACTCAGCTGCGGCCAATGTCTGATATGGACGCGCCGTGACTGCATAGTCTGACAACGCTTCCAGATAGTAGTTGGCATGTTCTGGTGCATTTTCTGAATCCATCCACGACGCATAAGATGCCTCACGCGCTGGGCTACCGCGACCACTAGAACCCCACACAAAGGACATACCTTCCTCAGAGAGGTATTCACGCATAAAGGCCCAACTGGCATCAACCTCTGTACTATCATTGGTGATGCTGAAACCACTACCAAACGAGCCAGTTACACGAGCAACAGGCCCAGTCGGCCATGGTGCAACGTCCCAGCCAAAGCTGGCGAATTGTGTCAGGCTTGGCGTTTCCCATGATGGCACATTTGCCATGGCGATTTGACCAGAAAGCCAAGGACCTTGCTCAAAGGCTTCACTCTCGGCTGGTGTTGGCGCACACTTGTCAACATGAATCATGTCCACCCAGAACTGCACCGCTTCACGCGCTTCGTCTGTGTCCAACAACAGTTGATTCTCATCGTCATTGAGTAATTGTGCTCCCCATCCACCCAATGTTGATGGGCCAGACGTGCCGCCAAAGGCTGGATTCTCGGCTGTGTAACCCCACTGTGGCTGATCACCGTCCAAATTGGTCAGCTCATTGGCAACCTCACGGAACTTGTTCATATCCCATGTTTCGTCTGGATAGTCCATGCCAGCCGCGTCAAAGATGTCTTTGTTGTAACCGATGAGCATTGGACCATGATCATATGGAATACCATGTTGTTCGCCTTGGAAGCGATAGAGACGCAATGACTCTTCCCAGACACCCGCGACATTGAACTCTTCGTCTGAGTCTACAAAGTCCTGAATGCTGATGCTGATACCTTCAAAGGCCCAAGGGAATGCGCGGCTACCATGCACATAGATGATGTCTGGCAGTGTGTCCGCCGCTGCCCACGTTGGCACAATATTGTTGTGGTCTGCCCATGTGTTGTACTGTGTATCCAGCTCAATTTCTGGGTGCGCTTCCATGAAGTTATCATTGAATGTCCCCTGATGTTTCTGGAAAGTTGCATCCCAAGTCAAGCCCAGCGAAATTGTGGTTACTTCCACAGCAGGGGCATCCCCACCGCTAGAAGAACCGCCACCGCTTGGTGCAGGTGCTGCACAGGCTGAAAGTGCGGCCAATCCCGCCGCTCCCGCTGTGAACTGTAGAAATCGTCGGCGTGATAATGTCTGTTGACGCATACCGTATCTCCTTTTGATTTAGTTTAATAAATTGTACTCATACCAGCTATGTTGGTAAAACCTTACCAGCATAACCGATAAAAACTAGAATTTCATTATAAGTAGGTCAGGTAGGATTTGGCAAACAGAAAAAGGAGGGAGCGCTAGGCTTCCTGCTGGTCTGCCAATAACTCATCTAGTGGAATATGACAGCGAATTTTATGTCCACCATCACCATTCATCCGCCAAGGCGGTGTTTCTTTATCACAGATTTCACCAAGGTGATAGGGACAACGACGCTGGAATGAACACCCGATGGCGGGTGGGTTGGACTCAATAATGTCATCTGCATTGAGTTTTGGCTCGCTGCCCGGCTCTGGCTCCAACACGGCTCCCAGCAGAGTTTCGGTGTAGGGATGATGTGGCTCAACATAGATGTCGTTAACTGGGCCTACTTCGCATAACCGACCTTGGTACAGAACCGCTACTTGGTCAGAAACCGCCTTCACCACGGCCAAGTCATGCGAGATAAAGACATAGGTGGCATCATCCTCATTTTTGAGTTCATAGAGCAAATCGAGTACCGCCGCCTGCACCGAGACATCCAAGGCCGATGTTACCTCATCACAGAGGATCAACTCTGGATCGGCAACAAAGGCACGGGCAATGGCAACACGTTGTTTCTCACCACCCGACAGTTGGCTGGGGTAGCGCTCCATATAATGCTCGCCTAAGCGCACACGCCGCAAAATCGCCCGTGATTTCTCATCAACTTCAGCCTCATCTGCACCAAAATAGAGACGCAACGGCATGGCAAGAATCTCGGCAACGGTTTGGCGTGGGTTGAGCGAAGCATCTGGGTTTTGGAAAATTAACTGAATACGACGCCGTAGTTCTTTGTCGCGACGGTCAATAGGCAGATTCAAGTTTTCGCCATCAAAGGTAACTTGCCCCGATTTGGGTGGCTTGAGTCCGGCAACTGTGCGGATGATGGTCGATTTACCCGACCCTGACTCACCAACCAAGGCCAACGTTTCACCCCGTCGCACAGCCAAGCTAATGTCGTCAACCGTTGGTGGCGGTGCTTTAACACCCAAGATTGGGTCAAGCATCCGGCGTTTGTAATAGGTGATCTGCACATCATTGAGCTCGAGCAATGGTTTTTCTGTACCATCACCACCATATCGATCTACTTCGTTACCGATGCGCACCATCTCTTCTTCGACCACCTTTTCCCAGTGGTGGCAACGGATCTTATGGACGGGTTGACTGCCGGGAATAGCAACCAACGGTGGGTCTTTGTCGGTACAGATGTCAGTGGCAAAAGGGCAACGATCACGGAAGGCACACCCGCTGAGGATAGAGCCGACCGCAGGTGGTGTACCCGGCAACGATGCTGGCAGGTTCTCATCTTTGAGACGTGGAATTGACCCGAGCAAGCCACGAGCATAAGGGTGATTGGGCTTGACCATTACATCGTTGGATGGGCCGTCTTCGACCACCTCACCCGCATACATGACTGCGACGCGGTGGCTCACCCGTGTAATTACACCCAGATCATGGCTGACATAGACCATTGCCGTACCAGTCTCTTCGGCCAAGTCGCGTAGTAGCTCAAGAATATGTGCCTGTGTGGTTACATCCAAGCCCGTTGTTGGTTCATCCAATAACAGCAACTCAGCCTCACCCGCCAGCGCCATCGCTACCGCCACACGTTGTTGTTGACCACCCGACAATTCATGTGGATAGCGTTCCACCAGTTCTTCTGGTGCAGGTAAACGTACTTGCCCCAATAACTCGATGGTCCGTGGTAACCGTTCTGGTGCAGGCAAATTGGTATGTAGTCGCAATGCCTCGTCAATCTGCTCGCCGATACGCATGGTTGGCGTCAGCGATTGTCCCGCATTTTGTGGAATCAAGGCAATCTTTTTGCCACGAAGATCTTCAATTTCGCGTGACGACATACCATACAAGTCATTGCCATGAAAGTTGACTGAGCCATTGAGCAGTTCGCTACCCGACCGCAGATAGGCCATCATCGACAGGGCAACCGTACTCTTGCCGCTACCACTCTCTCCAACAATGCCGACTGTTTCGCCTGGGCGGATGGCAAGATCAATGTTGCGTAGGACATGGACAATGTCACCAGCGCGGTTTCGGTAGCCGACGGAGAGATCGTCAAGCTCAATGATTGGTTCTCGATTTGTGTTATTCATGTTTAGACTGGAGCCCCTTGTGCGCGGTCTAGGCCCGTGGCTTTGGCAAGGGCGTCGGCTGTTAGGTTGATGGCAATAATCAATGTACTCAGGGCAATCAGCGGCGAGAATGTCCACCAAGGAGCCGCCGCCATGACACCGCGACTGTCGGAAATCATCAATCCCCAGTCGGGTGTCGGTGGTGCAACACCAAAGCCAAGGAAGGAGAGCGAGCTAAAGGCCAACAACATCCATGACCACCGCATGGCCCCTTCCACCAGAACAATATCTAACACATTTGGTAGTAGTTCGCGTTGTACAATTGTTAGGGTGCTTTCGCCTCTGGCTCTGGCTGCTGTGATAAAGTCACGAGCCACAAAGTCGAGTGTGGCGTTGCGGAAGATACGAAGGGGTGAGATGCCAAAGAAGAAGCCCAGTGTGAGGATGAGGACCCAGACATTTGTCCCCACAATACTGATAATCAGGAGTAAAAAGAGCAGAAACGGTATCGCTTGGACGGCATCCACAACACGCATCACGGCATCATCTATTTTGCCGCCAACCAATCCCAAGAACATCCCACCAATGCTGCTCCAAGCAATGGCGATGATAATGCCGATGATGGTGACAAATAGCATAATCCGCCCACCCATCATCGTTCTTGAAAGGACATCGCGTCCAATGCGATCATTGCCAAATGGATGTTCAGCAGATGGGCCTTTCAGTTTGAGTCCCAATGATGAGTTAGGGACTTCCAGTGGATCATGTGGGACAATCATTGGTGCAGTGAGTGCGAGAAGCAAGTGGAAAATGAGTAGCGTCAGTCCCACTTTGCCCGAAAGTGTGCGTGTCATGCCGATTAAAATTTCGGTGACATACCCTCGCTCTTTGGGCTTTTCTGGTACATTCACTTGATCAACAGTTGTGGTTGCTGCGGTCATAAACTATTTTATTCCTTTTTTAATTGTAATCACTACCGTAGGTCCGGTTATCAACCGGATAGTCTAGCATGTCCGGTTGATAACCGGACCTACGGACACAAATTCCTGATCGATCTTCCTGTACTATTCAGTTTTGGCTATGTCCGCATCGTGCGTAGCTTCGGATTCAAGAGCAACGTGACGACATCCGAGATGAGATTGACAATCACATAGACCCCAGCTAGCAACATGGCAATTGCTAAGACAACGGGCAAATCACGGTCGGCAATGGCTTCGAGCATCTCACGCCCTAACCCTGGGTAGTTGAAGACACGTTCGATGATGACCAAGCCTGCCAACAGCCATGCAATCGTCAATGCAATAACTGGAATGGTGGGCAGGAGCGCATTGGGGAGTGCATGTTTAAAGACAATCTGCCATTTGGGAACACCTTTGAGCTTTGCCATCTGCACAATGTCGCTGGACATGACGTCGATAACACTGGTGCGG
>JBCCFC010000847.1:0-6154 GCA_039029935.1 Chloroflexota bacterium | reverse complement strand
TTTTTTGTTTTTTGGGGGGTGGTTTTGTTGGGGGTTACCGTTGGGTTCGCCGTGGTTGGAACGCTTGGGCTACCGCATGGTTACGCCCCTACGTAAATCATTTTTGGTGAAGAGTCGAAATCTAATTGAAGGAGTGAACGTGATCACACAATCAGAAATATTTGATGTTGTCATCTGTGGTGGCGGATTGTCCAGCCTAACATTGGCAAAACAACTCAAACAGATGAACAGCGAACTGTCCGTACTTGTATTGGATCGAACCATGTACCCTGTCCCTGAAACTACCCATAAGGTGGGCGAGTCTTCAACCGAGATTGGCTCCTATTATCTGGGTGAGGTGTTGGGGTTGAAGCAATATATTGAGGAAGAACATTTTTTGAAGTTGGGGCTACGCTATTTCTACAGCGATGCTCAACATCAATATCAGCAGGATTTCTCCAAACGGCCAGAATTTGGCCCCTCCATGTTTCCTGAGGGGAAATCGTATCAGATGAATCGCGGCAAGCTCGAAAATCATCTCTGGCAGAAGGCACTTGAGCATGGTGTTGTGATCCAAGAAGGGGTCGAAATCGAAGAGATTGTGTTGGCCGAAGACGATAGCGACCATGAAATTCGCTATTATACACGCTATGATGGCAAACAGAGCGACAAACAGAGCCAATCTGTGTGGGCAAGATGGGTTGTGGATGCAATGGGGCGTAGACGGTATCTCCAAAAGAAGCTTAATCTTGCTCGAAAACCCAATAAACCACATAGCGCAGCTTGGTTTCGTCTGGAGGGTATGTTGGATGTAAGCGATTGGGTGCCAGCATCCAATGTCTCATGGCATGAGCGTGTCTGCGAAAATCGCTGGTTCTCGACCAACCATCTTACGGGGCAAGGGTACTGGATTTGGCTAATCCCATTGGTGCCATGTAACACCAGTGTTGGCATTGTCACCGATGAGGCGTTTCACCCATTTGAGACGTACAACACACTGGACAAAGCAATGATATGGATTGATGCGCATGAACCACATTTAGCCAATCAGCTTGATAAGTTCGAGATGCTAGATTTTAAAGCCGCGCATAACTACAGCTATTCCTCGCATCAGGTCTTCTCCACACAGCGCTGGTCCTGTGTCGGCGATGCGGGGACATTTATTGATCCGTATTACTCTGTGGCCCTCAACATGATTGCCTTTGCCAACTCCATCACCTGTAAGCTCATCGAACTCAATCGTCAAGAGAAACTGACCGAGGATTATGTGGCACATGTCAATCAGTTTTATCTTTCATTGAATGATGCCCTGACCCATAATATCCAACGCTCCTATGAATTTTATGACAATGCCTTTATTATGTCCTTAAAGACCATTTGGGATTTCTATGTGGGAGTGTCGATTACCGACCCACAATTTTACAACGATGTCTATCTTGATCCCAAAATCAGCCGTTTGGTTGCGCAGTTGATTAGCCCAGCGATTGCAACCCAAGCGCGCATGATGGAATTGTTTAGGGCATGGGCAAAGCAGACCAATCACAGTTTTTCCTTCCAAACCATCGACTATACCAGTGATTTGCCTACGTGGAAGACACAGTTAAGACGCAATTTACCAACCAAAAAGCGTAATCTACGAGAAATACTGGGCGAATTTAGACAGAGCGTGGATCGACTTGAAGAGCTAGCACACGCCATGTTCCTCTTGGCAGTAGAGGATGTCATGCCAGAGAAATTGGACCTATTTGCCCATCGGCCTTGGCTCAACACCACCGCAATTGGTTTAGACAGTGACCACTGGGTGGAGGATGGCCTCTTTCAACCCAAAACATCACCCCGTGACTACAGTGCTATCGAGACAGAAGTTCGTCGCTTATATAGGGCACCAAATTAAGGCGGGATAGAGACCAGAGATGCGGAAGAGTATAATGGTCAACTAGAGTCTGAACAAATGTTAGTATGCACCCAGAGGGTTCCCGCACACTAACATTTGCTGCAGTTGTTCAATCTTTGATTGACCATTACAAAAACCTATAAAAAGCCCTTGAACTTGGTATTTCTGTCGCCTACACCGCCGATATTTTGAAAAATGTGGGTGAAAAACAACTCATTTTATATCCAGATGTTATGGGCAAACTGTGATCCAGTGGCATTTACTTATCAGAGAGATGTCTGATTTTGTTATGGTCAGATACTGCTCTGAAAGTAACACAGGTTGCTAACCTGTGTTACTTTTATCTTTAGTATCATGTATATTAACATTTTTTTGTATTGTGAAGAATAATACAAAACTTACTCTAGATAAACATCAATATCTTAGCCTATACCAAACACTACTTATCATCCGCAGCACCGAAGAGCAATTAGCACGCTTCTATGCGGCGGGACTCATTCATGGGACTTGTCATACCTATGTGGGCGAGGAGGCCATTGCAACGGGTGTCTGCGCTCATCTACGTCCCGAAGACGCCATCTTTAGCACCCATCGCGGTCATGGTCATGCCTTAGCCAAGGGGGTTCCCCCACGCGAGGTTGTGGCCGAACTCTTTGGTCGCGCCACAGGTTGCTCACGAGGACGGGGTGGCAGTATGCATCTCTTTTCACCAGAGGTCGGTCTGATGGGGACCAGTGGCATTGTGGGGCCGTCGATTTTGCAGGCGACGGGGGCGGGCTATTCCTTCAAGTTGTTGAAAAGCGATAATGTGGCCGTCGCCTTTTTTGGCGATGGTGCGGCCAGCAATGGTGCTTTTCACGAAGGCATCAATCTGGCGACGATTTGGGACCTACCAGTCATCTTTGTCTGTGAGAATAACCTCTACGCCACCGAAGTACCCTTTGCCGACGCCTCTGGCAATCCCAATGTGGGTGACCGTGGCCCCGCCTATGGATTGCCCAGCGTGATTGTCGATGGCAACGATGTCCTAGCCGTCTACGAAGCGGCGGGAGAAGCAGTCCGTCGTGCGCGGGCGGGTGAGGGACCGACGCTGATTGAGGGCAAGACCTATCGTACACGACCTCATTCGGAAGGGATGCCGCTGACAGGTGGCTATCGGACACAGGAAGAGATTGATGCATGGAAGCAGCGTGACCCTCTCATGACCTACAAACGCTATCTGTTGGACGAAGGGCTTGCACCCGCCGAGGATTTTGAAGAGATTGAGGCCGATGTCCAGTCAATGGTGGAGGATGCAGCCGAGTTTGCCAAAGAGAGTCCTTGGCCGGATGCAGAGACAGCGAGTGCGCATATTTACAGTAACACAGGCATCCTGCCTGTACCGCTGGAGAGCGAGGAAATCCATGCGTGAAATCACCTTTATCGAAGCCACACGCGAGGCACTGGCAGCGGCCATGGCCGACGACCCAACCATTTTTGTCCTTGGTGAAGGCATCGGCAAACGCGGGGGCAACTTCAACACCACACTCGGTCTTTATGACATCTATGGACCAGAGCGACTGCGCGACACACCAATCAGCGAACGTGGATTTGTGGGCATGTGTACAGGGGCTGCCATGACGGGGACACGTCCTGTGGTCGATTTTATGTTTATCGACTTTATCATGGATGCGATGGGGGAAATGGTCAACCAAATCTCGAAGATGCAATATATGAGCAGCGGACGGCTGACCATGCCCATCGTCCTACGCGGCTGCATGGGCGTCGGTGGCTCTGCCGCAACCCATCACTCAGGAAGTTACTTCCCCTTCTTTGTCCACATCCCAGGCTTTCGTGTCGTCCTCCCTTCCAACCCCTATGATGCCAAAGGGCTGTTTGCCAGCGCGCTTAAGAGTGATGATCCCGTTCTCTTCCTTGAGCATCGCTCGGTGATTTTCAACAAAGGCCCCGCGCCGGAGGAAACCTATACCATTCCCTTTGGACAGGCGCGGGTGGCGCGCCAAGGGACCGATGCCACCGTGGTTGCCATTGCCTCGATGGTTGGCAAGACTGAGCAAGTCTGCGAAACCTTGGCGCAGGAGAACATCTCGATTGAGATCATCGACCCGCGTACCATAGCACCGCTGGACATGGCAACCATTCTCGAATCGGTCCATAAAACGGGTCGCTTGCTGATTGTAGATGAAAACTTTGCGCCTTGTGGCATCGGCGCAGAGATCGCCGCACAGGTCGTTGATGTGGGCTTTGATGACCTCGATGCCCCCATCAAGCGGCTCAATGGTGCGCATACACCCACGCCCTACAGTCCCACCTTAGAAGGGGCCATTGTCCTGTCAGCGGATGCCATCGAAGCGGCCATTCGTGACCTGTTAGCCGAATAGGAGGGCGCAATGGCTGTTGAAATCTTACTGCCACGCCTCGGTTGGGACATGACCGAAGGCATCTTTGGTGAATGGCTCAAAGAGGATAGGGCATCCGTTCAACCTGGCGATTTACTGTTTACCGTTGAAGGCGACAAAGCCACCCAAGAGGTAGAGTCGATGGATACGGGTATCCTCCATATTGATCCCAATGGACCACAAATGGGTAATACTGTCGCGGTTGGTACACTTCTTGGGTATATTGCCCACCCTAGTGAGAGGGTCAATTTTCCAACTCCAACGGCGAATATAGAAACGCAGAGTAAGCACTCTCTAGAAAATCTGGCATTAGGACCCAGAGGGTTCCCCGCCTACTCCGCGCGTATTTCTTCTGGGGATTCGCGGAAATTCGCTTTGCCCCGTGCGCGCCGTGTCGCCGCAGAATTGAACATTGACTGGACCCAACTAGAGGGCAGTGGTCAGACAGGCCGCATTGTCGAGCGGGATGTACGCGCTGCGATTGAGCGACAATCCGAGGCAATACTGGCCCCAACTGTGCCGACTCAAGATGAGTCGCGTGTTAAGACTACCCCCATTGCGATGCGGATGGCTGCGGAGGCAGGTATTGATCTGATGGAACTGGCTGCACAGAAACCGGGTCAGCGGATTAAACGCGAGGATGTGGAACAGGCTATTGCGGTGCGTGATGCTGCTGTGGGTGACATCGCGGTGAGTGATACAGCAGAAGCACCTGCTGCCGATAGCGACGAAGAGCGACTGCCCATCACCAATATCCGACGGCTGATTGCCCAGCGAATGCACCATAGTGTCCAAACCACCGCGTCTGTCACGCTAACCACCGAGGCCGATGCCACCGAACTGGTCGCCTTGCGTCAGCAGTTGAAGACCACCTATGAACCGCGTGGTCTCGTCGTTCCCTCCTACAATGATCTGCTCATCAGACTGGTGGCCGTTGCCTTGCAAGAACACACGTTGCTTAACGCGGTGTGGGACGAAGAACACATTGTCATCCAGAAAGCCATCCACATCGGTCTTGCGGTGGACACAGAAGCTGGGTTGCTGGTCCCTGTTGTGCGTGATGCGCAAACCAAGAGTGTCCGCAAGATTGCCACAGAGACAGCCACGCTCATTAAGCAGACACAGAGCCAAACCATTCGTCCTCATGACCTGCAAGGGGGCACGTTTACCATCACTAATCTCGGCATGTACAACATTGATGCCTTTACACCGATTATCAATTTGCCACAGTGCGCCATCTTAGGCGTGGGGCGTATTGTCGAAAAGCCTGCCGTCCACAATGGCGGAATCGTACCGCGACATATGATGACCCTGAGTCTAACCTTTGACCATCGCGTCATTGATGGGGGGCCAGCGGCGCGCGGATTAGACTGCATACGTGAGTTTGTGGAGGCGCCGTTTTTGTGGTTGATATAGAGCATTCAAAGTATAAAGGAGTTTGTCGATGAGTACAGTAATGCAGCTTGACGCATTTGTCCCCTTTGTTGAAGGATTAGACCATCCCGAAGGGGTCGCATGGGGACCCGACGGATATGTCTATGCCGGAGGTGAGGCGGGACAAATCTATCGGGTGAATCTTGACGATGGCAGTTTTACAGAGATTGCCAATACAGGTGGTTTTGTATTGGGACTCTGTTTGGATGGTGCAGGCAATATCTATGCCTGTGACCATGTGAAGCACTGTGTATACCAAATCACGCCAGCGGGTCACGTCTCCGTGTATAGCAGTGGTGCGCCAGACCGACCGATGCTTACCCCCAATTATCCTGTCTTTGACGCTGAGGGCAATCTATATGTGTCAGATTCAGGCGAATGGGACCAAGCCAACGGCTGTCTTTTCCGCGTGAAACCTGGTGGTGACACCGAGGTCATCCACGATAGC
>JBCCFC010000846.1:0-6202 GCA_039029935.1 Chloroflexota bacterium | reverse complement strand
TGCTTTTTGGTGATTTTGTATGAGAGGTTCTTGCAGAGGGATAGACGATAAGTGTCTCCACTAGTTTTTTAGATTTTGGCAGAGAAGAGAGTGTTAGGCTTGTAATCACCCCGTTACCTATACGGCCAAGCAATGTGTGCAACGACATAAGTTGATTATTGGCTCCATGTAGATTGAATAGAACTTACGCAAATGCGTATGGTATTCTACCGATAACCAGCGTGATTTGTCAAAGTGGTTTGTCTATAATAAATTGTGGGACATAAAGTTAGATGGAATTAGGGTATCGCTATCAGTATAAAAAACGCCCACCGAATGAATCCCATGATTTTATTTTAGCGTAACACTGATAACGACACCCTATGATTGTCAACTACCCTCGCTGTCGAATTTGCTCCAAAATCGACGGATCCTTAATCTCACCATCTCGCGCCAACATCACCACCTTCGACATGATCTCTGCCGACTTGGGGTCATCATCGACAAAGGGCAGGAAGAGGCGTCCTCGGTGTTGTGCATGAACAGGCACGATGCAGACGTAGTTGCCGGGGCGTTGATGGACGACGCCGCTGGAGAGATGCACCGAATAGTTGCTGACCGATCCGTCAATGAAGACATGCGACCCGCTGTCGGCGATGCGAACATTGTCGAGCTTCATCAGCCGTGCGGTTTCACGCACCAAGCTGGCGCGAATTTCCTTGGTCGATGCGGTCGATTCAGGGTCTACGCCGCCTTGATGGGCAACACTGACGACGAGATCGAGATCACGCATAACTTCGCTGAAGAGACGGGGCGGCACATCCTCTAGCTTGATGTCTACCCATTCACCGCGTTTGGTGAAATTCACCGTGTCTAGTGTCATGCCTTCAACCTCAGCAGATGTATACCAGCCGCCATCGAGATTGAGCCACACTGTGATGCCTTCGTTGTGGAAGGTGCGCTGGACACCGCCTTCGTAGTGCGAGGTAGACCACTGTTGCTGACCGAGTAGGGCCATCGATTGGCGGGTATGCACCTGCTGTCCGGCATATCGCTGCGAGTGTATTTCGGCTTCACGCTCGGCGGGTGTCACCACATAGAGTTCACGGAAAACCTGCTTGAAGGGCTGGATGCGCTCTTGCTCAAAGCAGATGCGTTGCCACAGATGCCATTCATCGGCCACAAAGAGATCATGCGGATGGGCAAGTCGCAATTTATCGTTGGTGGTCAGGGTGATTGGCTCGCCGTTGACATCATAGAGCGTTGACTCACCTTGTCGGAAACAGCCGATTTGCAGGCTGGCTTTCCCCTCAGCTTGCCCATCAACCACAAAGAGCAATTCCTCCAACATGGGACGCAGCACGGGATGTTCAAGGAAGATGCGCAAATCAGCCCACGCAAAAGCATCACCACGACACATGGACTGCTCTAATGATAGACGCATCCGTGAGGTCTGCTCACTGATTTCCTTTTTGCGCTGGACAAGCGTGGCGACATCGGGGTCTTTCTTGACCGCCTTGGGGATGGATTTGAGCATCCGTCCCTTTTTCATGACCTCCAGTTGAGGTTCACCGAGTGCGTCGATGTGAAGCGAGACCGATGTTTCGCCGGATTTTGTTTCTACTGCCACAGTAATCGGCCCCTCCGCCAAATCCTGTACAGCGTATCGCTCCATTGCCCATTGCAGTTGCAGCGGATCAGGGTAGCCAGCAGTACGCGCCAGATTTTTGAGGCCAATTTCGACCGCCAGCTTTTCACTAGCCTTGCGCTGTGCGCCAAACTTGCGCCCGGTTTTGAGAAAATCCTGTGAGAGCAGATAGCGTTCGAGGACAACGGGTTCACGTGTATCGCTGGTATCGCCCGTAGGCAACGGCAGCAATCCCAACGTGCGTACACTGTCCTGATGACGTTTGTCGTTGATGCGTTTGCGCAGGGCATTCTCATCCACGCGCCCCAACATGGCATCGGCAAAGAGCTTGGCGCGTGTATGCCCCGCACCACTGCTGGCAAATTTGGCCGCGCTGTGAACCTGTTGCCAACGATCATCACCCAAGGCGTGATAGGCTCGATGAAACCAACCGACATCGACCGCCCCATCCAAGAGTTGCTCGCTGGTGAGAGGGGTACGCTGGCTGATCTGCGCTGCCCACGCATCTTTGATGGACTGTTCAATGCTCCAGCGATGGTCCTTGGTGTGGGCATGGAACCACCAAACGGCTTCGGCAAAATCAGGCCATTGCAGCCGTGCTTCGATATGTGCTGTCCACTGTGGCGCAAAGACCGCTGCCTCAATCCACTGCTTGTCAGATAGCGTGAGTTTGGCAAGCATGGGCAGGACCACTGTCGGGGTCTCGCCCTCGTTGGGCATGGTTACTTTTAACAGATGCGCCAATACACCCGCACGCCCCGTTTGCTCGTTGTAGGGATCACGGCTGCGCTTGATTTCGCTGTTGGAAAGGGCGTGGAGAGTCTGGCAAAACGCCTCTGCACCGCCAGCATAGCGCAAGGCACGGGCGGCACCAGTGGCAGGTGTCTCTATCTCACCGCGCGCACACTCGATGCTAAGGGTGCGTTCGCGACAACGCTGCACAGCCGCCTGTAACACAGGGTCTTCGGCAAAACGATGACGGTGATTGGGATGGCGTTGGCGTTGACTTGGGTTGCGCGGACTGAACTCACCCAAATCTGAGAAACTATAGCTGTTTTCGGGGTTGAGACGCTCGCCAATCAGTTGGTCCATAATATCAGCCTCGGTTGCGCCACCTGCATGATAGGCACTGATCACCAAGTCCATCTGCGGGCGTTGGCGCGCAAATCCATCAATACCCGGCTCGTCATACCAGCGATACAGCCGCCAATAGCGGCAGATTTGCGCATCATTCCACTGTGCATAGCAGGACTGAAAGTGGAAATGGGCAGCTTGAAACCAGCCATGCAGCCCACCCGTGATGTACCAAGCCCCCGTTGACTGCGCATCAACCTCATTCATCAGATAGAGCGAATGTTCCAGGGCATCCAGCAGTTTGTCAATGGCTTCAGGCGTGGTGGCATAGCGCATGACCAGCCATTGCAACACATCACGCATCAGCCCCGGATATTTCCACTGAATCGCCTTCACATCCACACGGCCATAGGGTGTTGCCAGCCATTGCTGCACAGTACGCATCACGCCCGAATATCGCCACTGAGCTACCCCTGCATCCGCACGACCATAGAGTATGGCGCGAATCTGATTCACCAGTGCCTCCGGTGGCTCCTCAATGGTGTCCTTCAGCCGTGCCGTCGTGTAAAAGTGATGTCCTTGTTCATAATAACTTGCCCAAAGCTGTAGCAGCACAAAATCAGCATCCGTTGGTTCAGGCTCCGTAGATATCACATGCTGTTGATTCTCCCACCACGAAAGCCAAAGATCGTTGAACGGGATTGTCCCATCGTCCTGCCATCGACCAAAGTATAACCCATAGTTGAGGTTGCCCAACACGTACTCACTTGTGCCCCACTCATGCTCGACGACAACCGTGCGCTCGGCGTTGTCATCAATCAGCGTTTGTAATGATTCGATTAGCGGTACGGTTCTTGGTTGATTTGGATCAAACCGCTCAGGGTACGCCTGTGGGATCTGCGGCGGGGTACGGTCGGCAGGGTTGAACAGCCCCAGCCCATCGACCAGGGTCAACTGCGCTTGCTCGGCTTGCAACACGTTTTCAATCAACTGCTGCTGATAAGTGTTGAGATTTTCGGTCGATTCTTGGTAGCTCTGCGCCCGTTGTTGGCAGGCAGTGATGGCGCGTTCCTGTTGCACAAGCGCAGCCAATAACTCCAGCCCAGCCCGCCGTTCCAACTCTTTGCGCTTTGCCAACAGACGGTCTACGGAGAGAAAGACAACCTCGTCGGGCTGACGTAGGATGACTTGCAGGATGGCTTTACGCAGCGATTCGGTCTTGCGAGAGAAGTATTTCTCAAAGGCCACAATCTGCTCAGCAGTGAAGGTCTGTACCTCCAACAATCCTTTGACCGTATCACGTACCGATGAACTGCGATCACCCAGCAACTTGGTCACAACGGCAAACTCTTCGGCAGATAGAGGCCGTGCCTCTGGCATCAACCCAATCACACGCTGACGCCCATTTGTCCCCATACGGTCGATGTAAGGGAAGAGGGTGGGCAACATCTCCATTGTGGTGGCAGAGGCCATGACATCGGCAACGATACTCTGCCCGGCTTCCGGCGTGTGCCATGACCAGAGTGAGGTGTACTTTTCGGCTTTGAGAGGAAAACGGTCGATGACCTCCACGCAAATGGAGCGCAGTTCTGGTGGGTTGGTCTGATAATATCTGCGTGAAAAATGAGCCAGTGCTGTCGCTGCTACCAATGGGTCGTCGTCGCGTAAAAATGGCATCAACAGGTGGTCAAAGGGCCAAGTTCCGCTATTGGCAAGAAAATAGGCAGCCATGAAGCGATGGGTGGCGTTGCTGTGCCCTTTTAATTCCTCGACAACGGCGAGTGCATATTCCACATTCTCAAACGCCACCACACAGAGAGCGAGGTAACAGGCTTCGGGTTCATCACCATGTAAGGCAGCCTGCACAGCCGCAGGGTCACGCAGGAACTGGTCTACCCGCGTCAGGTATGCCTCTGCCTTTTTGCGCGTTGTAACATCAAAGTTCAAACGAAACCAGTGGTTAAATGAATATAGTACACTGCTAAAACGCAATAAATCATGTTCTGCAATCAAGCTGACGATGCGTTGAAACGCTTGCGGATGGGCGAAACGCACCTCGTGTAAAATGGACTGGCGCAGACCCTCTTCACGCTGTGCCGCCAACAGCAGCCGTTCAATCGCCTCCCATCCCTCTATCCGCTCAACCATCAATAGTGGACGGATGACATGTGTGCCAAACGCCATGTCATTGGATTGGTTTCTGGCGGCAGCCAACATGGTTTGAAAAATGGTCTCGCTTAGGTCATTGCCAATCTCAATGGCCGCGGCCAGCAGATGGTGCAGTGGCCCCATGTTCCAACTGTTAAAGTGATTGAGCACTTCCAGCAGCCAGTGCATATCCTGCTCGAAGGGGCCAATCGTCTGCACAATGTCACAGAGCCAATCCCATTGGTAGCGCGCATGGATAGAAGCATCATTAGATGAACAAAAGGGTCTGGACCCCGCAGAGCCAAAACGGCTGAGGTAGGGTCGCTTGGCAACAACGCGCCAGCCTGCCTCCAACTCTATGGCAAGTTTGGGTAGGAGCGTGGCAAAAAGTTGTTGCCGTTCATGGGAGGATAGCGTAGCCAACTTCTCCCCACTCTCATTTTTGTGTTGGGCGATGGCATCTAGCCATTCACCATGTTGCTCCTTATCAGCTATCGTTGGGTTATAGGCAAGCAGTTCATAGGCCAACGTGCGTGTTTCCAGCGGCAATGCATCCACCTGTGCGGCGCGATGTTGTTGCCAGTTGTCCAAATAATACTCTTCCAGTGCTGCAATTTTGAACATGATGACCTCCTTCACCCGCCTGCCAAGGCAACCAGCCGGATAAACGACACAACGGCCCCCGGAGAGATAAAGACAGTGTCACTGAGGTTGCTGTACTGGACATCATCGACAAAGAGAAAGTAGAGGCCATCGACAAACGATTGGTGTGCATTCGCTACAACAGCTTCGATATCCACCACCTGTTGCGGCTCATCATTCACCGCCGCGTTGACCTTGCCCTTGGCCGCCCCACGACGAATCTCCTGCGCTGTGAGTAATGGATAAAACCGCCGTTTCTGCTGTCGTTCCTCAAACCCCTGTACCTCCACTGTCACAATATGGCGAATAAGTTCAGCTAGCGTGATGTAGCCGCTATCTGTGTCATCCCCCAGCGGAATGCCAAACGTGGTATCCTCAATTGAGTTTTGCCGATGGCCGACATGATGCGCGTTGACCGTAATTGATGTGAGCATAGTCTTGCTCCTTTGTTTGTTGGATAGGAAAGGATACATTAGTATCACAGATTGCTTATCTGTGACGCAGGTAGCCAACCTGCGATACTTTCCTTTGTCCGTTGATATTGGTTCGTTGAATGATTGATTTGACGGTTCTAATCATATCGAACAATTGTTCTTTATGCAAGTTTGATAGAGACAAAACGCGGATATGAAGGAACGCGGATAGGGAATAGTGTCGCGGATTCAGGGAGCGCGGATTGGCCCAGACGATAATCTGCGCTCCCTGAATCCG
>JBCCFC010000845.1:0-6226 GCA_039029935.1 Chloroflexota bacterium | reverse complement strand
TCTTGCCTTCGCAGTTTTGCCCTCAACATTCTTCGGCATAATGGCATTTCCAATGTTCGTCTTGCTATTTTTCGCAATAGCATGGATATTTACCATCTTCTTGATTATCAGGGCGTTCTTTAGAACTGAACAGCCCTGGTCGTTATCCAGATTTTGCTCCGCTCTGGATGCAAAGCCGTATATATGATGATTCTTTTGCAAGCCAAAAATCAGCACAAACATATTTACATATGTTCTCTTTGTCTCGCACGTACAACTATACTCATCGAAAACATGGCTTTGTTCACTACGCAACTTCTGTTTCGTCATGGTTGACGCCTTATGGAACCGTCTACACAACCGTTTTTGTCCCCTGCGACCAAAAGACGAAGACTATCTTTGATGAATTGAATACAGGGAATGCACGTCAAGTGATGCCTTGGCCGGATGTTGTGCTTGTAGAAGGGAAATAAAACATCATACACTTTAACAGTTTTTCAGCCTGTTATTTTAATACTTTCCTATACAATGAAAAAGAGAAAGTTTGCTTTTTTAAAAGTAAACTTTCTCTTTCAAGTTTAAAAAGGGTGTGTTCGTTTATAGGTAGTATGCACCTCGGCTTTTATCTAGGAACAAGGGCGTCATGGTAGGCAATGGGCTTTCAAACGGTGTCTTCTGTATATAGTGAGAGTTAGGCTCAACTTCCACAGCTATTTCTTTTCCATCACGTTCTACAATCAATCGCATCGACTTTTGCTCTTCATCATGACGTGTTGCACGAATGGCGTCTTTTACGCTATCAATATTATCTAGGAATGGTATCTCATTTAAGGATAAGAGGCGGTCCCCCCTCTGTACACCAATTCTATCTGCTGGTCCGCCCATATCAACATCTACCACCACCATTTCTTCATCTAATACAACACCAAGCTTGGGTTGAGCCACCATCATAAAGGTATTTGGTTGCGATTGTATACTTGTGGCCTGTTCATTCACTAAGTTAGTCGCTGGATTTGTGAAGAATATACTACAGCTACTAATAAGACAGATGGCGAACCCTAGTATTATAAGCGAAACATTAATACGAACATAGTCTCTCGTCTTGAGCATTTTTTACCGACTCTGTATATTAGCGGTAGAATCAGAATTGCTCTGTTCAAGCCACTGTTGCCACGCTATTTCTACCACATCAATAGATTCACCAAAAGCTGCACGAGCTAATTCGTTAGGGTTGTTACTGACAGAGACAGCCTTTAAAAAAGATGCAAATGCACTACGCCCGTAGGTTTCGGCGATGAAGTCACCAACTAGATTTCTTTGCATAGAGCTAATACCACTGCTCGCATCCAGCGATGGATCAAGTAACATTGCTAGTGAGAGCTGTTTTTGGGTTTCTATAAAATGTTGATATCTGCGTTGGCGAAAACTACGTTTTGTCGCATCTTCTACTTCCCACTGAACGGCAATATGTGCAAGTTGCTTGCGCCCCATTTCTATGTTGCTATAAGCATGGTCAACAAGCGAGTGTCCAATATAGTCTATGATAATTCCCAACAAAAATTGTTCAGGCGAATCGGCAAGGTTAAGCGAAAATCCGACCGTTGATGGAGACGGGACTATGGCTTCCATTGGATATGTATCTGTTGCCCGTGAACCAAGCGGTGCAATTACTAAGGTCAGCCGTGTATCTTCGCAAAAATCTATCTGAAAATCTTTGGTGATTTGTTCATAAATAGGTTCAAGTTGGGGAATGACTGTTTCTACGTAAGGCTCATCAAACTCATAATATACGATTTGTAAACAATCATTCGTAAATATCCTCTCATCCCCCCACACTTCTGCATTAGGAATTGTCAACTTCCATTCATCGTTCCCGAAATTTCGTAGGATACGAATTGTATATAGGTACTCAAGAGGTGTGCTGTTATTTCCTATATCTCTTTGTGTGATAACGACATTCACTATCGCCCGCTCATCCACAATCTCAATACGTTTGGCCTCAATTGAGGCTAGATTGGGATATGATAGTTGCAATTGTAGTTCAATCCAATCGGCATTGGATGTGGGGTCGAATAATTTTTCTAGCGTAGCCTGATTATTTGTTTTCCTAGCTTCGGCTTCGTGCTTTAAGACAGCGTGAATAAACGAATAATTCTCACTTTCATGTGTTGTACCTAATAATGAGTTATGTCGCTTTTTAAGAGGTTCATGAGGGTTAACACATGCTATTAATATAAAAGAAAATAGTACTAATAATAAAAACATTTTAAGTATTCTGTTATACCGTATCATTTAAATTTTTCCTTTTCAGGATAAAAACCTAGCAGAACTTACAAGTAAGCTCTGCTAGGTATAAATAATATAAAAACAGTTTGGTGTCTTTATCAGTTATCTAACATATACCCGCTAGGTTATATAAAAATCAAGGAGGGTTCATACATATTCCTGCACTGTTCTTCACAATACCCAGTGCTAACACCCAGAAGGCCCGGGGGGAGGCATGTAGCTATCCCATGCTTGAGAACATGAATATAAACCACCACCAGAGGTATAGTCTGTAGTCATAGAACTTCCCATCGAATATTGAAAACGATGGCGTGTCACAGAATAATCTCCATGTCCACTACTTGACAACGAATTTGTATTTCCTCCTTGACTCCAATACCATGCTTTATTGTCTTCGGCTTGAAGTACCGCACCCACATGCCAAATTCTGATATGCGCTTGGATAAAGTATAGGGAAGTGGTTGCTGTTGAACTACCATATGTAGAAGTAAACGGATTACCTATTGTTTTTGCCGTACCAATCCATCCTCCGCCCGGAACGTAAACGGATATCGTTTCTGCATAAACATGCCCAATACCAACACCCATTCCGATAATCAACATACCTATGACTATTATCGCTTTTTTTATGCCAATGCCCACTTTGTAGTTATAATTCTCTTTCATTTTATCTTTGCTCCTGTACTTGTGTTACTTGATTATATTCCGCTATAGTTTTATATTTATCTATAGCCCGAAACTCAATTGCGTCAAATAATTCATCCAAGTCTTCCTGTGTATAAAGATCACCACGCTGTTTGGCAAACGAGACCACTAGCGGTTGACTAATATTTGGCATAGATTCTGCACTATCATTAATCTGGTTTTGTATCCATTGACTCCGCTCTATTTTGTTTATGTCATGTGGCTGACCAAGTATCTGGCTAAAAATCAATCTATATCCCAAAGAGCCAATCGGTATATCGCTCTCGTTTGGATTGCGAATTGTTTCCAGACCCAAATTTGAGGCAAATTGTTTATCTTCCAATCCTAAACTAACGATAACTACACCATTGTTAAATTGTGTCTGAAGCCACTTTCGATCCAAATCAGTCACTGTATGGAATAGAGCTTCGTCAATTAACAAGGCATCTATTGGTATATCTATTGTTAGATTTTGGATTGTTTTCCAATCTTGATAAACAATTACGCCTTTGCTCTTCATATACGCTTCATTAACTTGTCCACGCTCCGTGCCTTCCGGTGCTAGATAAGCTATAGATAAATCAGGTATATTTTCTATGGCATATATATCTGCTGAATTAGCAACCTCTGTCGTACTAATTATCCAGCCATAACCACACAAAAAACTAATGACCGCAATCATAGATAATACTATGTTTTGTTTCATGCTTACCTCCTAAAATATTTTATAAGCCGTTCATATTACAGAGCTATAGCAAATGTGCTATCTAAATTCATTACATAGATTATATCAAATGCGGATTGCCCTTGTCTCATCTAAACTCCACTAATCTTGCGTAGCTTACTACTTACTTACGAGTAATTGACTACTCACCCATGAGTAGTTCATCTTCTGAAACAGGGGAGTTTGCTGTAAAATTCATGTAATTGCAAAAGAGTTCTAACTTTTATTGATTCACAGAAGGGCAGGCAGACATTGACCAACCAATCAAACAATTACACACAAAGCTCCATCATCTGGGGCGTACTATTGCTTACGCCCGCCTTGTTATGCGCCATTTCACTGCTTGTTGGCGTCCTGTTACTGCTGGTACTTGCCCTCAGCCAACATCCCAGTACCCTCTTTGATTTTCACTACAGTGGTCTCAGCAATCTATTTCTCCCGCTACGCAGCTATCTCTTTCGTCAATCTGTCCAAAATAGTGCGGTTGTCATTGCACTGACTTTGCTCTTGATGTTGCCACTGGCTTCGATCCTCGCCAATCTATTGGTGCGCAACTGGTGGGGGCGTATCTTCATCTTCATCGCCATCCTAATTCCGCTCACCTTACCCAACAGCCTGGGCGCGTTGATCTGGCGACGGGTCTTCACACTTTACTTTCCACCCGACGAACCCTTTGTGGCCTTAATGCTGATGGCCGTCATCCATTGCTGGCGTCTTTTACCCATTGTCATCAGCTTGCTCATTTTGGGGATTGCTGCCCTGCCAGCACCAGCAATGAGCACAGAAAAGTCACTACGCCATCGACTCCAACGCTTTTGGCAACGCTGCTTGATGCTCTGGCCTGCACTTGCCCTTGTTGCGCTGTTGACCATCTATTTTGTGCTGACCAATGTCAGTGTTCCGCTACTGTTAACGGGCGGTGAACCCTACAACGAGACGCATGTCTGGAGCAGTTGGGTGGTGCAGGTTGGGTATGTGACGGGGAATGTGGGCGAGGGGGCGGCGAGTTTGGTGGGCATGATGCCGATTGTGTTGCTGCTGATTATCCCCATGCCCTGGGTAGCCAAACGCATTTATATGGAACGCTCGTTGAGCCATGCCGCCAAACGGCAACCGCTGGATATGTGGATCGGTGGTGGATTTTTTCTGCTCTTTTTTCTCTTCCCCTTGATCGTCCTGCTGGCTTCAACCCACTGGCGACCCAACCCCCTCATCACACTCTATGAGTCGGCAACAACTTTGTTGCTGACTAGCCCCTTTCGACAATGGCTGCTTAACACGACGATTGTGCGTTTTAGCGTGGGGGCGATTGCCGTGTTATTGGGGATGCCAGCAGGTTACAGCCTTGCCAACCTCTGTGGGGCGATGGGGGAACGCGTGGGAAATGTTCTCCTGTGGATCGCGTTTTTCTGTACGCCGTTTTTGGCGATACCATTGATCTGGCTGAACCAGCAGCAACTCCTGCCCGATGCACGTCTCGTCCTGATAGTCCTCTATAGCATGACATCGGTGTTGATCTGTGCGTGGTTCACCATGCAGGCACTGCTACGGATTGCGCGTAGGGTTGAGCGATTTGCTGACCAGGCTGGCGTCGCCACAAACAGCGCACTAGCCTATAGTTCATCGACGCAGTTTTGGCACATTTTATGGATGTCCATACAATTTGCGTTTTTGGTAATGCTGCTAATCAGCTTTGGGATCGCCACACAAGAGTTTACCTTTGTCCTCGTCCTCGAACCACCTCTCCACACGCAAACATTAGCAATGGGTATCGTTACCCACTATTTTCATGATTTTGTGTCGCGCCAACCCAGCGTTGTGCTGGCCGTGTTGATCCCTATCGGTGTCGGCATTTTTGCCTGTCTTGCCTTTATACAGCCCTTGGTACGTATCTTACGCCGTAGTATTGCTGTGACAGAAAAGGGTGAATAGTTGAAGGGTTGAAGGGTTGAAAAGTTGCAAGGTTGACAGGTTGCGAGTACAATGTTGGAAACGTTTCCGTTTCTATAGTTAGCCAAATTGTTTAGACATAAAAGTTATAAACATCAATAAAATAGTACAAAGTGGTACAGCAACATGCTTGTTAGAAGCACGTCAAATCTTGCAACTTGCAACCTGCCACTTTGCACCTTGATCAAAAGGAGAAAATTTAGATGAATCGTCGCGATTTTCTAAAAAATTTAGGGGTTAAAACGGCTGGTGGTGTGGCGATGGGTTTCGCCGCTGGTTGTGGTTTCCAAGCAAGCCCAGCTGTGCCAGATGCAGAGGCTATTTCATCAGACGCTTCTTTGCCAGAAATTAACTGGCAGATGGCAACCAGTTGGCCTGTGGCATTGGACACCATTTATGGTGGTGCGCAGGTCTTTGCAGAGCGTGTTGGTGCGATGACTGGCGGCAAGTTCACCATCACACCCCGTGCGGCTGGCGAATTAGCACCAGGACTGGAAGTACTGAATGTGGTTGAAGAAGGCTCTAACCCAGTATTATCGGAATACTTCTTTGTATGGAAGATAGTTGCGGTTGGACTGACACGTATCACGGCTGTGTCTTCTG
>JBCCFC010000844.1:0-6228 GCA_039029935.1 Chloroflexota bacterium | reverse complement strand
TGAAAATGGCTGATTTCTTGCAAGAAATCAGCCATTTTCATCTACCCACACCACCTCTTACACCTACTGAATACTAGCCCCGTGTCGATTCAACATAAATCTCTTCGGGTTCCTCTTCATATCGACTGGGACACTTTAGCAGGAGCGTATCTGCTTGAAAGGAACCATCCTCCAACAGCGTTCCCTCGACAATGGCGGAACTAGCTCGCTGGAAATTATCCGGTCGAGGACCATAAAAGACAATGGGGAGCGATTCGACATTGGCCCCATTTTCATCATCAATGGCAAATTTCAGCGTGATCTCCTGTGCATTCCAATCCTCACTGCCATCCGTGACCAGTCCATTGACGCGAATACGTTGCCCAATTAAGCTGGTTCCCTCTTCGTTTAGCTCGGCAACAGTCATGTAATAGGCCCCTGTTGATGTGGTGGCCTGAATCATGTTGAAGCCGAGAAAGCCAACAAAGGCCAGCAGCAGCAATCCGCCAACGATAAATTTGGCATTGATCCCACTCCGTTTCGTTGCGCCTAAATCGACAGGAATCGTCGGCGATGCACTCTGTGTTGATATTGTTTGCGACATTACCCTACTCCTTATATGTATAAATTTAGTTACCCAATCTCTATCTCATCGTCATCTACGGATTCAATCTCATTATCATCTATGTCTTCTGGTACGACATCACCCATTTCGTCAACCTCTTCAACGGTCAACAAATCGACTGCTTTATCCAGCAATGGAGCAGGAACCAACACATCCGTGGCCGCCAATGCGCCTGTGGTCAGCCCATAAATTGCACCCAATGCCTCACCACGCAATAGCACAGGAATGCCCTCGCTCTCCAGCTTGCTCTTCACAATCTGTGCTTCCAACTCATTTTCCGCTTCCCACACAACTACAGGCTCCTGATGCAAATGCCCCCCCGTTGTGCTTGTCGCAGATTGGCTCTGTCCCTGCGGTGTTGTTCCGTCTTGCTCCGGCTTACTTGCCGGATTATCCTGATTGTGACGGCCTTGACGGTTGCCCCACCATCCAGATAATGTATCAGTTTGTACAGACATACACGTATTATCTCTTATTCTCATCTAGCGAACTGTGTACTAATCCACAAATCAACACAGGTAAATACCTGATTTTACAATTTTTTTACCAATGATGACACCAATCTACTCATACTCAATCAGTGCCGTTGGGAAGGTGTAGACCCCATCAACTTCACGCGGGAATGGCACAACGCCAACGACAGCATCTTTGTTGAGCGGTCCATATAGATGGGGGAAATAGAGAAACCCAACCAAATCCCATTGGAGTTCAGCGGTCAGGCGTGTGCTATCAACACAAACAATGACCACCTCACCTCTCTCATCACGGTAGAAGTTGTTGGCGACGCTGACCAATAATTGTGGATCGCCTGTGAAATGGATAAACCCTTCGGTTTCAAGGCTCTCATGCTCATAGAGCGGTTTGTCCACCTCTGCTTCCCAAACTTTTTTGGCAACCATGTGGTAAATAATATTGGATGTGGTTTGTTTTGCTTGGTCTGTTTGTTGGTTCATTTATATCTAGTCTATTTATATCTAGTCTATAGGACTCACGCAGTTGGTCAAAGATTATGCGAGTAGCTAGTATGGGTTTGATATATCAAACCCTTCTGACGGCGTCAGCTCTAGCCTACCACATACTACCCGCCACGAGCATGTTGCCCAACAAATGGATTTTGGACACGCTCAATGCCGATGGTCGTTGCCTGTCCATGCCCAGGATAAACGGTGTAGTCGTCTGGTAATGAAAATAGCTGTTCTTCGATACTCTTCATCAATGTTGGCCCATCTGCCATCGGCAGATCAAACCGCCCAATGCTGCCGTAAAACAGCGTATCACCACCAAAGATCATCTTGCTGTTATGATGGATGAAGACCACATGTCCTGGTGCGTGTCCCGGTGTAAAACGCACTTCTAGCTCCTCTGAGCCAAACTGGACAATTTGTCCATGTGTCAGAAATTCATCCGGTGTACGGATGGGTGCAACCTCCATCTGCAACCAAAGTTTTGCACTGTTTGGTACGCTAGCAAGCACAGGTACATCCGCCTCATGCAAATAAAATGGCGCACCCGTTGCCACATGCACATCGTTGACTGCCATCACATGGTCCAAATGGGCATGGGTATTGAGAATTTTCTCAATCGTCAGCCCTTCCTGTTCGACAATGCCAAGAATTGCCCGTGCGTTGTCCCCCGGATCAATGACAACACCCTGTTGCGTTTCTTCGCATCCCAATATATAACAATTTTCTTGTAGGAGTCCTACAGTAATACCTTTAACTATCATAGCTGTATGCTAATGGAAAGTTGCGTATATGTCAAAGTAACGTGGGTGCTTTTCGCCAGTCCTGTGAAGATAGGAATCCACCTCTCATACGATACCAGCATGACAAGACCGCAAAACTTAGTTTATGGATTTTTGGGCGTCCCATATAACGCCACCCACTGAATCAATCTCGCCAACCCATGCTCTGGATAGGGCAATCGAACTTGCCGATTGGCCGGAACATTGAAAAAGCTCTGGCGTGTGCCATCCGCCCAAACAACCATGACCTCGCGAATAGATTGATCGCCTACCCCAAAATAGAGATGCAGTGCATTGCCGGAGCCCAGACTAGACCCGCTCTTGACCTCTTGCATTTGTGTCATGGTGACACCAGTGTCCTTACCATCGTCATTCACAGTTGTCAGATAAACACGGCTCCCGATGGCATCACGGTTGACAGGGCCGCTACCCACAAGCTCAATGGTGAACCAAGCATTGCCTTGCCCTGTGGGAATATTGCCCGACGCACCTTGATTGCGATAGAGATTGTAGCCTTGATCAAAGTTGCCGACCACGAGGTCAACCCAGCCATCATTGTCATAATCGGCATAAGCCACCCCCAACGACTTCCCGATGTCGGCTGCACCACTCAAGTTGCCCATGTTGATGAATGTGCCATCCTGCTGGTTGTGATAAAGTGGGTTGGCCGTTGTCCCTTCCTGCACGGCTCCCGCAACGGCGACATAGAGATCACGCCAACCATCATTGTCGGCATCGAAGAAAGCTGCCCCCCAACTCACGCCCAAGGCGGTCTGCACCCCTGCCGCTTCTGCCACATCCACAAACGTATTGTCAGCCTGATTCTGTACTAATTCCGCTGGCCCCACATTTGAATAGAAAAAATCTAAATCGCTGTCGTTGTCATAGTCACCGACTGCCAGCCCCATGCCCATCAACTGTGATCCCGCCCCAGATTCAGCCGAGACATCGGTAAAACACCACTCGTCAGGATTGGGCGTCTCATCTTCATGACAGGCCAACCCATCATTGCGCCAAAGCACATTGCCAATGGGGTTGATGTACTCATCGTTGACCAGATAAATGTCCAGATCACCATCATTGTCATAGTCCACAAAGCTCGCCACAAAACCCGCACCCCAGACACCACCACCGAGTAAATGCGTGACATCCGTAAAAGTGCCATCCTGATTGTTGTGATAGAGTCGGTCCTTGTCACCTGTGACAGGACGGCCACAGCGCGGCTCACAGGCCCAGTTTGCCACATACAAATCCAGCCAGCCATCGCCATCGTAGTCACCCCACGCCGCACTCTTGCTGTTGGAACTTACATTGTGTGAACTTCCACTGGCATCACCAACGCCCGCCACCATCGTCACATCCAGAAATGCCTGTCCCTCCACATTTTGCCACAGCGTATTTTCCCCCCACGCCAACACATACAAATCCGGCCACCCATCATTGTTGTAATCGGCAAAGACCGCACCCGAACTGGCCGCATCCGCAAGCGATACACTGGCGGAAAGTAGTGACTGGCTGAATGTGCCATCCTGGTTGTTGTGATAAAGCACATTTGCCCCCTTGTTGTCGGTCACATAGAGATCAAGCCAGCCATCCCGATCATAGTCACCCCACGCCTGTCCTGTCACCTTGTCCTTGCCCAATGTCCCACCCGCCTCACGCTGCATGGTGATGCCTGCGCTTTGGCTCACGTTGATAAAGTGGAGCGGCTCATCCGTGATAGGTGTAGCGGCATGAGAGGGGGTGGCAATCATGCCTACAGCATATAAAATCAATACTGATAGAAAACTAACTCGATACACAATAATTATGGTTCCCTCCAAAAAGGAGATTCTACCATTATCGTGTTCTAAGTGGAAAAATTTGTGGCTTCGTTGCCTTTTGATAATGAAAATGGGCTAACCATTGACGCAATGACCATGACAATGGCAAGTGTGGATATGAAAAGTTTCTTAGATATTGTGTTGAGTCCTTTTTCATAGGGTTTCACGCAGTGCCATCCACATGATATACTTGTCCTCAACTGCTTTACACATAGGGCTTACGGGCAAGATGCCCACGCCACAATAACCAAAGGAGAAACAACGATGCGACCCAATATCCTATTCGTCTTTTCCGACCAACAACGCTATAGCGCGCTCGGCGCAAACGGCAACCCCATCGTGCAGACACCCGCCATCGACCAATTGGCGGCGGAGGGCATGGTCTGCGACAACATGTTTTCCAATCACCCGCTCTGTTCGCCCTATCGGGCCATTTTGCTGACGGGGCGATATGGCTGGCAGAATGGGGTGATTGACAATGAGTATTTGCCACGTCGTGACATTCCGACGTTGCCGAGGACGTTGCGCGAACATGGCTATGGCACGGGGCATATCGGCACGTTCCATCTGGGCAAAGGTCCTTATGCTGAAGAAGACCGCTACGGGCTGGACTATCTGGCCGCGATGGATATGAGTGGGGGCGGTGGTTTCTTTGATCGCAACTACCACATCAACGAGGCCGAATCGCAATTATATGAGGGCTGGACTTCGACGGTGGAGACGGATTTGGCAATTGACTTTATGGAGCGACATCGGGAGACACGGCCAGACGCCCCCTTTGCGCTCTTTGTATCGTGGCGTCCACCGCACTGGCCCTATCCGCAATATCCCGACCAGTATGGCATCTATGACCCTGCTGATATGGATGTACCGGGCAATGTACCAGAGCAAATGGCGGACTTTGCACGGCGAGAGTTGGCCGACTACTATGCCTGTTGCACGGGGCTGGATGCGGAGATGGCACGGCTGACGGCTGCACTAGAGCGGCTGGGTATTAGTGACAACACAATTGTTATTTACACCTCGGATCATGGCGACCATCTGTCGAGTCACGGGTATGGCAAGCCCTATGATTCCTGGATGAACCATACGATGCGTGCCTCCAAGTCTACGCCCTACGAGGAGTCGTGCCATGTACCCTTTGTGGTGCGTTGGCCGGGTGTGACACCCGCAGGCACACGTAGCGACGCCTTTATGGGGGCAATTGACCTTGTGCCGACGCTGCTGGGTGCATGTGGTGTTCCGTTGCCGGATGGCTTGCAAGGACGCGATGTGTCCAGTGTGTGGCGGGGTGAAGGTGCGCCAGCCGACAGCGCACATACACCGGGGGCATCCGAATCCGTCTACTTGCAGAACATGGCGCATGGTTGGCCCAATCGTGATAACTGGGTGGGTCGTTGGCGTGGTGTACGCACAGAGCGATGGACCTATGCACGCTGGTTTGGCAACGAACGCGGACCTTGGCTCTTTGACCGCCAGAATGACCCGCTGGAAATGGTGAACTTGGCAAATTCGGCTGAGGCACGACCTGCGCTGGAAGAGATGGAGGCACGGCTGCATCGCTGGATGGAGGCGACGCATGATCCATTTGAGTATGGGCGGAGGGGACCGCGCGGATTTTTGGAATTAGGGCAGGTGTTTGCCGATCCGGAGAAGTATCCGGGCTGGGGTGTGGCATAGATGTTTTTGTAAGAATCGGTCATTTTAAGCAAGTGAACGTTAACAACCAAGATAAATAGAGATAAAGTGTTGTTGAGTTTTCAACTATTTCACAACTTTGGAGGTTTCTGAATGATACCAATGAATTTCTAGTGATTTGTGCTTTGGCGTTACCCGGCGATATTATAAACGCAGTTCAATGAAAGTTTCCGTGTACTCTGTTAAGTTTTGCGTCAATACTATATTTTGTGATAAAATTGAGTAACTATTCAGGGGGGAGAGTAGGGGTAAAACGAGACATGAAATGGGGAGAGAGATGGAGAAGATGGATGGAATACAAAAAAGGCGAATCCACACAGATATATCGCTGCGTGGATTCGCCTAAAAAGCAGAAGAAG
>JBCCFC010000843.1:0-6233 GCA_039029935.1 Chloroflexota bacterium | reverse complement strand
TGCGCTACTTTAATACACATGGACCAGTCGAGATTTCGCAGCACTATGTCGTATCACGTCAATGGCTGGTAGACCAGCTAAGTGAGCAGATTGATGAAGGTAAATATTTTACGATCTTTGCACCGCGTCAAATGGGTAAAACCACGTTGATGCGAAAACTGGATGATATGTTGATTGAAAATCCTCAATACATACCGATCACGTTGAGCTTTGAGGCGTATGAAACATGGTCTGTCTCCGAGTTTATGGAAGCATTTGCCGAACTGATTGAATATCATTTAACGCAGGCATTGGAGAAGGATAAACATCCAAAACGTCACGAGATTGAAAAATTATGCGAAGATCATGTCCCCGACTCATACCCTAAGTTTAGTCGTTTTTTTCGCCGTCTTCACCGAATTGCGCCAGAACTTAAGATTATTCTTGTGATTGATGAGTTCGATGCCACACCAACAGAGGCGATTTCTCCATTATTACAAATGTGGCGCACGATGTACTTGAACCCGCTTCCCCCACACGCTTTGCACAGTGTCATTCTGGTTGGCATTCAGAATATTGCCAAGCTCAACTTTGGACGTAGCTCGCCCTTTAACATCGCCTATCAATTACGTCTCAATGGATTCTCATTTGATGAGGTTCAGGGCATGATGGCTGAATACACAGAAGAGTCAGGGCAATCCTTTGAACCAAAGGCGTTAACATTACTCCATGAACAGACAATGGGGCATCCATTCTTGATCAACCGCACGGCTGTGATTTTAACCAAGGAGATTGTCCCCGACCCATTGAACTCGATTACCGAGAATGATGTCCGTATGGCATTACGGAAACTTGCCCGTGAGACAAACTATAATTTTGAGACCGTCATTCGCCACGCCAATGAACACCGCGACGACGTATTGAATATTATGCTCGGTGGCTCCTATCAATTCAACCTCAATGATTCACTGATCAATGATCTCTATCGGCAGGGCATCATTCGGGAGGATGCCCATGAAGAATGTAAGATTGCCAATGCGGTCTATAGTGAGGTGTTGCTGGCCGCGTTCCGTCCACGACGTATCGGTCATCAGGCCACTATTCTAGTCAACGGCTATGACTTCCGTCCGCACGCGGTCAACGGTGAGTTACAGATGGACAAGATACTTTCACGCTTCCGTGAATTTGTCGAGCGACGAGGCCAAGAAGCGTTCAAAGTCACCGACATGCCGCAGGAGGCGACCGGACAATATCTGCTGATGGCGTACATGGACATCATCGTGCGTCAGTTTGGCGGCGATCTCTTCACCGAAGTCGATTCAGGGGATGGTCGCATCGACCTGCTCATGGTCTACCAAGGACATCGCTATGTCATTGAAACCAAGATATGGCGTGGACTAGCTGCCTTTGATGAAGGGCTTGAGCAGTTGGCTGGCTATCTGGAGACAGGAAGTTTAGGGGTAGGGGGTGTCGAGCGTGGCTACTATGTGATCTTTCATGCGCGCCCCAATGTCTATGGCAAGCTGGCCTATGACGAATTTGAGTTTGAGAGGATGCAGGATGGAAAGCAGATTTTGGTCTATCTGGTGCGGTTGGCGTTGTGATAGTACCAGAGGACAAATTTTAATAATCGTCTAATTTTCGTCTAAAATTAGACGATTATCATTAGACGATTATCATTAGACGATATTCTATGGACACAAGGGTGTGTAAATATGTCAAACAATCACTTGTATCGCTGCAACACCATAAAAATCGCCTCTGTCCCAAAAGCAACCGCCTCCACTGGAATACGCTCATCAGCGGCATGAATTGTTGCACCAAAGTTGAAGCTTTCGGGCAGAAGCATGGGTGTGAAGCCGTAATTTTGGATGCCAAGCCGTGCAAAGTGGCTGCCATCCGTCCCTGCTGGCAATAGATAGGGAATGGGGTTGGCATCTGTGTCGAGTTCGCGGAGAATCCCTGCCAGCATGTCAAATTGCGTCATATCGGGCTGAGTCAGCTCAGGCAACTCACACTTAACAACCTCCATATCAATATGCTCGGCAAGGTCATCACCAATGACAGCCTTGAGTTCATCCACAAATTGCGCTGGCTGCATACCGGGTAACATGCGACCATCCAAGCTGAGTTCGACCAGACCTGGGATAACGTTGATTTTATCGCCGCCGTGGACAATCGTGGGGCTGGCCGTATTGCGGAACATAGGCCGCATCAGGACACCCAGTGGTGAGTCAGAGGCAGGGGCCAGCGTCTGCTGTAATACCGCTTCGTAAGGGGCATGGATGGCGTCGGCAATGCCTTCGACCATTTTTTGCACAACGGGTGTGACGTGAACGGGCAATTGCTGCTCATCCAACCGTGTCAACACCTTGCCCAAACGGGCCATTGTGCCACCCTGCTGGGGCGAGGACGCGTGTCCCGCTGGTCCATGAATCGACAGCTTGATCTGACAGGATACTTTTTCCGCCATCTGGATGATGTAGAACTTTTTGCCATGCAGATGCATAGATGATCCACCAAACTCACCAATGGCATACTTGACACCATCAAACTGCTCTGGATGATTTTCCACAAGCCACTTGGCTCCATATTCCCCACCAGCCTCTTCATCACTCATCACACACAGAAGAATATCACCAGCGGGCGTGGCATTGCCATTGTCCATCTCATGCTTCATCTTGAGCATGGCGCAGAGCATCATCGCCACACCACCTTTCATATCAAGTGTGCCCCGCCCCCAGATAAAGCCATCCTGCTCAACTGCCTCAAAGGGCGGATGGGTCCACTGCTGGTTGGCCGTTGTGACGACATCGACATGACCTTGCATGAGAAAAGGTGGGGCGGAGCCTGCACCACGCAGACGAGCGATGAGATTAGGCCGGTTGTCATCCCGTGCCAACAGCGTGGTTTCGATGCCTGCCGCTTGCAGCAACCCGTTGATATAGTCGATACAGGCACGTTCATTGCCTGGTGGATTGGTCGTGTCAAAACGAATCAGCGACTGTAGCACTGCCGCTGGATTTTCATGGATCAGCATTGGTTGTCTCCTAACTGTACTGTTTGGCTCATATTCAGTAAGGGTGTCAACACAGTAATTTGCCTTTGGCGAAATCATCGGTTCACACCCTTTTTGATATGAAGACTTTACTGAAAAAAGTCCGACTTCTGTAGAATCTGCTCATTTCTACCACTGGTAAGAAGTCGGACTTTTGGGCGGTTTTGCCCTTTTTGCAGCAGAGTCTATGAATGCATGGTGAAGCTGATTTTTTTAAAACACAGAAATGAATCCCCTATCGCGCCCCGCCGCAATGTACCAACGACCATTTTCTTTTATGGCTGTCACAGTAAAGTAACCAGCGATTTCCCCATTAGGTCGCTCGGCTTCCCATCTGCCATCGAGCAGGGCGACATCTGGTCTCAGGAAGCGGACCATGATGGTTGAATGCTGAGGATCGGAACCGGGGTCTTCCTCGTTTTCAAAGATGGCTTCATATTGCCTTTGGACTTCGGGGCGCCCATTGGCAAACTGTCCTTGCGGGTTAAAACGAGTCCCGTTTGGTGCATAGAGATTAGTGAGTCCCTGTGCGTCATGCTGATTATATAATAATTCAAAGCGGTCCCATAACTTTCTGAGTTTTTCTTCATCCGCAGCATAACCTAATGCTGCATTCGTCGCCCTTGTCGCGGCGATTTGCTGTTGAGTCCATGGGTTCGGCATGTTAAAGTCTCCTGTTTTGTTCTTGTTTTCCCCGACTTACCATAATGCTCCACCTGATACGGTCAGGTCCTGCATATTGATTGCTTTGGCCTCATCACGGCACAGGAAAAGAGCCAAGGCCGCAATCTCATCTGGTTGTATGATTCTCTTCTGTGGATTCGTTTGTTTTATTTCTTCTATATAGTCAGTCGGGCTTTTACCTTGCGTTTGTGCCAACTTTTTGAATTCATTTTTCGCTTGGTCGGTTTCAACCCAACCAGGACTGATGGCATTACATGAGACGCCATGAGCGGCCCCCTCCAATGCTACACAGCGAGTCAATCCCACGACTGCCGTCTTGGAGGCGCAATAGGCGGCATATTCAGGGGAACCCACCGAGGCAGCAGTTGAGGCGATGTTGATAATGCGCCCCCATTTGCGCTCAATCATGCCCGGCAAACAAAGCTTGATTGTGCGATAGACACCGTTAAGATTAATGTCGATAACCTTCATCCACAGATCGTCGGGATGACCACATATCGTGTGAGTGGGATAGATTCCAGCTGCATTGACCAGAATATCTACTTGACCAAAGGTTTTGATCACCGTCTTGTAAAAGTGCTGTACGGATTCAGTGGAACGGACATCCACATTGACCGCCAACACCTTCATGGGCATGTCTGCCCACTTTGCCCCCAGCACCAAAAAGCCCATTTGGTTCTCACTTACCGTAGCCGTGCGTGAACCGATGACCACATCAGCTCCCGCTTTCACAAAAGCCAGAGCGATGGCTTTACCAATCCCTCTCGTGCCACCCGTTACCATCGCCACACGACCTTGCAAAAATTGACTCATACTCACCTCTCCTCAATCACGTAATTTTTTCTTCCTTTATCGTTCATCTTCCAGAATAAAATCCACTGCCAACTCATGCCAATGCGCTTCAACCCAGCGGGTCATTCGCACAAAATGCTGTAGATCGGGCAGGTATAGATCGGTGTTAGGCTGGTTTGTATAGTAATCATTGACCAACCAATCTAGGTCGAAGAAAACAGCTGCCAGAATCATTTCCGGTAATAATCTCAATTCATCACGATTTAGTGAGCCGATCTGTACGCTATCTGAGTCTGCTGCGACCCCGCGCCATGCTTGTTGGTAGGAGCGTAAAAAGTCTTCGATTTTAGACCATGAGAGATGTTCATCATTCGCGTTATGCAAATTGGCACAGAAATACATCAGTGCTAGGCCAATATCAAATAAACGATAATCAATGTTTGAATGATTAAAGTCAAGAATACCGCTGACTTGGTCATCCTGAAACAGCAAATTACCTGCGTGATAATCACCATGAACCGCTATCTCTGGTAGGCGATAAACGAGCTTCTCATCAAACCTTTGCTTGAGTTTCACCGCAACATCGTTTAGATAATTGTAATGAGCCAAAAAATAGCGTTCAAAGCTCGATTTGGCTATCGGGTACACACGCACAATGTCACGCCATCTGCTCATCATGGCCGGGATTTGAGCGATGAATTTTGGTTTGTGACAAGAGCTTTTCCAACCTGAGATGGTTTGATGATAGAAAGCAAGCTCTTTGGCGACATGTCCAAATTCTTCCTGAGTGGATAAGGGGGTATTCCATTCGTATTTACTTTCACCTGATAAGAAGCTAAAGATCGCCACATAATGGCTTGTTTTAAGATAGCTCTTGCCATTTCGCCGCTCAATGAGCTGAGGAGCGAGAGCAAAATTTCTGCGTTGCAGTTCGATCAGTAAAGCGTGTTCAAAGCGAATCTGAGCGGGCGTGGTTTGTGGATGGTAATGTCTAAATAGATAGACTTCTTTCTTACCATGCTTCAATGTCTCTATTTTATAGCTCTGGTTGACCATTCCTTTCGGAATTTTGCTGATGGTGAGCAATTCTCCGAGGTCGTAATGGTCGGCAACTATCTGTTTCAACTGTTCATCCTGAGCGTTTTGATTTTGACAAATCTCACTTTTTGCTGACATGTTCCTCAATCCGTTCTAAAATGACACCAATCTGGTGCGGTAACAGCAATAACCGCACTAGGATCGAAAGATGCTGGCGCTATTTTGACGGATTAAGTTCCTATCAATGTCGCTTACACACAACATGCGAATGCTCCGAAACAATGGCTAAATCAAATTTACAGTTTTCAATCAAGCATGTTCTATGCATCAAGAGGCTCATATTTGCGTGTTTCTGAGTTATATTTGGCGGGGAAGCCCAAATATCCGTAGGTGGCTGTCAAGGCTGTCTTCGGGTCCTTAGGGCTAGGCCATGTCATTGACTCAAACTCGATGGTAGAAAGAGGGAAAAAGGTTGAGATGCTAGCGTCAAAGTACTCGTAGTACTCTTCTGCAAAATAGGCAATCTCGAACTTATTTTGGTCGTTTGTGTAGAATATTTGTATATCTGTTACAACCCTAAATGCGTTTAGCTTTTTCCTCCTAAATTTATTGAGTTTTAACTTAACTTCGGCGCAATGGACTTATTTTATCGTAAAAACCTTTGCAGAGGAATGTTTTTTGT
>JBCCFC010000842.1:0-6235 GCA_039029935.1 Chloroflexota bacterium | reverse complement strand
TTCTTTCCATTCTTGGAGCTGGGCTGGGCTGGCTTTCATGTCCAAGTTCAAAATCTAATTTATTAAAAAAGTCAATCATAAACTGATGTCTTTGTACCCCAATTTGGCGGGCTGTGTCAGTGTGCAAGGTTTCCAAAAGTCGTTGCAGTTTATAGACAAATTCGTGAACAGGTGTGTAATCCGTCCCTTTTGGTCTCTGTTCAAAGGGGGGGGCATCCGCCCAAGGCTGTGTCCAAAGGCGGCTTTCATAAGCTCCGGCATAGGCAAAACAGCGCCCAACACCAATTGCGCCCATGCTATCGAGCTTGTCGGCGTCATATAAACATTTGGCCTCTAAACTTTGCGGTTGGATAGATTGATCACGAAAGCGATGGGCTTCAATGGCGTGAACAACCGCATCTATCTGCGTTGTGGGCAACTGACGGTCTGTCAACAGTGTACGCGCAAAGGCAGCCGAGGCCATATGATGCTCTAAGCGGGCATTGACTTGCTGTGCTGTTTTTTCTGCTTGTGAAACGGCTGCACCATAAATCGGACCATCAACGGGTACGTCATGCAGCAACGCAGCCAAACGCACAACGGTCACGTCTGCATTTTCTGCTGTCGCAATTTTCACTGCCATCGCTGTTACCCGCTGCACATGGTCAAAATCATGCGCCGAATCCCCCGCTTCATAAAATGACCGCGCTTCATCTGTTGATAGATATTTTTCGGTAAAAGTCATTTATATATCCTTGTTGGAAGAGTTGAAAGGTTGAAGGGTTGAAGGGTTGAAGGGTTGAAGGTTCACTCAATATACCATCACACCCCTACACCATCACGCCTCCACCATCCCTACGCCATCACACCCCTACACCATTACACCCCTACACCCGTCTCCCTCGCATCCACAAATAGCCTCCGGGTAAGCTGACAATGTAGCCAATAAACTGTTGTAATAGACCAACGGCAAAACCCAGTTCGGAGCTAACGCCGATGAGCAGGAAGGTAGCCACGAAGGCCCCTTGACGTACACCCAATCCACCCGGTGACAGGGGGACAATGAGAGCAACAAAAACGATGATGGGGTTAATTGCCAACACTTCAACCAATGAGATTTGATTGGGGTCAAGGGCCAGCGCGATCAGCCAGATGTTGATGCTTGTCAACACAACGATGATCATGCTGCCAAGGGCTGTTAATAGCAATGCATTATACTGATGACGATAGGCATTGAATGCTTCTGCAAGCGTGTGCCAGACTGGAACGGTTTTGGCGGATAATGGCAGTGCAGATAGGATACCCTCAGCCCATTCTTTGAGCCGACGACTGAGCATTGCGACGATGATTGCACCCAGCAGGACCGTTACGCCGACACTGCCCAAGGCAATCACCTGCATCGACACCAAGACCTCCCCCTCAAAGGTTGTGCCATTGGGACGCCCCCACACCAGCATCATAGTCGATGCAACTGCTGCCGCTGCCATAAAGACAAACAAACCAATAAAGCGATCAATCACCACACTTGCGGCGGCATCGGCGGTCCGTTGTGTATCACTCGCCAAGGCATAGCCACGCATGATGTCGCCGCCAACCTGAGCAGGCAAAAAATTATTAAAAAACTCAGCCACCCACTGATAGGCCAATAGCCGTCGTAGCTGTACGTTGATCCCCGATGCGCGTAATAAAACACCCCACTTGATACCGCTAAGGGCAACCGCACCTGCATAACAGATGCTCCCCAAAAGCAGCGGCCCTATATCGGCCTCACGCAGTTGTCGCCATAAATTATCAGGATTATCCAACAGTAGATAGAGTACATAGATCAGCCCAACACCGATGAGGATTTTGAGGGCATTGGTAAGTCGTTCTCTCACGCGCTTACTGCATCTCCCTGCACATTTTCACTCACAGCTTGGCGTACATTCTGTTTCTGCGTCCATGCCATGTCCCAAACGACATGCCGCTTTCCTTTAACAAAATCATACCATCCCAAGAATCGACTCCACGCCTCTAGGGTTGCCAGCAATGCAATAATGCCCATAAACTGGATTGCACCCCAAACAACGTTCCAAATTTGCTTAATGGCGATTTTGGCAACGCGTGAGTTTTGCATACTGCTGACAGCATAGCCATATTTGTGTTTGAGATAGAGATGACCAGCATGGTTGCGGCGACGTTGGCGCACAAAATCGCCAATCGTTGTCGGCCCCGTGCTGTAGACAATGGCTGTCGGTGCATACTTGACCTCAAGGCCACGCTCAACCACAATGGCTTCCACAAAGGCTTCATCCATCGCCACATCTGGCGGGATTTGGTCAAATACTTTGCGGAAGGCGATCATCTCGCCCAAGCGTGGAATCTGCAAACAGAGCTCGTGCTCCAAGTTGAGACGGATATGGCTGAGTAGCCCGGCAATGTGGTCCGGTGTGTTGACCGCCACTTTGTGTGCGCCCACCATACCGACATTCTCATCCGCAAACATGCGCACCATATGCTCGACCGCATACTCATGGGGCAGTGTATCACCGCTTTCGAGAACACAGATGTCGTAGTTGGTCTCCTGCAAGAAGAGATTGATGGCCGATGTCTTTCCCTCACGGCGTTCTTGCTCAATGAGCTTGACACGCGCATCTTTGTCCACATAGGATTGCACAATGGGTACAGTGTTGTCTGTACAGGCACTGGCAACGACAATAATTTCGGCTATTTCCACACGATGTAGATGCTGGTCCAGCAACGCGGCCAAGAGCTCGCCAATATTGGCTTCCTCGTTGTAGGCTGTGACACAGATACTACACTGAATTTTTGATTTTGTTTCCATAAAGTTTGTATTTGTGAATTAAGATTCAATCAACTTCGCCACCGTCACACCATCCCCACCTTCACCCGCTTCACCGCTACGATGCGAGCCAATCAGTGGATGGTTTTTGAGTACATTGCGGACAGCATCGCGGAGGACGCCTGTGCCTTTGCCATGAATGATGCGCACCCAAGGCAAGCGCGCTCGATAGGCACGGTCCAGATAGGTTTCTACGCGGTCGAGGGCGGATTCGGCACGTTCACCACGCAGGTCAAGTTCCATGCCTGGGCTGTCATCACCGCCGCCGCTGCTCTGGAATTTGACATTGCTGATGGCACTGCGTTTGGTATCTTCTTTGACCGCCTTTTGACGCAGTTCGAGTCGCTTTAGGGCAAGTTTGAGGCGGAAGTTGCCCAACTTGACATCTGCCTCTTCGTTTTGTGGATGGAGTGCGAGTACCTCACCACTGGCTTGGAGGCTGGCAACCCACACACGGTCGCCCACTTCAATTGGACCCGCAAGTTGATCCTCGGTTTCGCCGGGCAAAATGACATCGCGTTTCAGCTCATCGTCATCCTCATGCCCTCTTTGACGACGACGCAACTCTTGTTCAGCGCGCAGGATAAAGGCTTCATGTGTCTCACCGCTAGACTTACCGCCAGATTTAGTACTGTCAGCATCCGCCCCTTTGCCCCTGTTCGGATTGCGGCTCAGTTGACGACGCATTCGCGCCAGTTCGTTGCGTGTCTGCTCCAGTTCAGCCTGCATCAGTTCACGCGTCTCTGCAATCACCGCACGGCGCGCCTCCTCAATGTTGGCAAGCTGATAGCGTAGGTCTTTCTCGACCAACTGTGACTGGCGTTCACGCTCGGAGGCGCGTACCCGCGCTTGATATGCTTCCTGTTTGGCGCGTTTGATATCATCGAGCAGCGACTCTGCCTCGAGCGTGTCTGGGCGCACAATCGACTCGGCCTTTTTGACAATCGGCTCCATCAACCCCAAACGACGCGCAATCGTCAGCGCGTTGGAGCGACCAGGCAGACCGATGCTCAATTCGTAGGTCGGTCGCAGCGTTTCCACATCAAATTCAACGGATGCATTACGCACACCCAACGTGTTGTGGGCATAGAGCTTTAAGTCACTATAATGCGTAGTTGCCAGTGTCGTGATGCTGCGACCACGTAGTTCTTCGAGCAATGCCATTGCCAATGCTGAACCCTCATCCGGGTCTGTACCTGCGCCCAATTCATCAAAAAGGACCAAGCTGCGGTCGTTGGCTTCCTCCAAGATTTCGATGATGTGGGTCATGTGGCTGCTAAAGGTACTCAGGTTTTGCTCAATGCTCTGCTCGTCACCGATGTCCGAGTAGATGCCATCAAACACACACACCTTGCTGTCTACGTCTACGGGGATCATCATGCCCGACTGCGCCATCAACGCCAACAGCCCGACCGTTTTGAGCGTGACCGTTTTACCGCCCGTATTTGGCCCCGTGATGATCAACATAAATGTGTCGTCATCCCAGTAGACATTGATTGGTACAACCTGCTTGGGGTCTAACAGTGGATGGCGTGCTTCACGTATATCAAAGACCGATCCTGGATGAATGGTGGGCGGCACTTCTTTGGACTTATCTTTTTTCGATTTCTGCTGCTGATTGTGTGGTGGGCGTGAATCCTCTTCTGGGTGAGGCTCCGTAGGTTTAATCTTTGAGGGGCGATTAAATGGCACAATCTCAGGCATGATGGCTTCAAGTCGCTGTGCATATTTGGCCTTGGCAAAAGTGAAGTCGAGACGTGCCAAAATTTGAATATTGCGCTCGATATAAATAGCCTCATCGGCCACCAATTCACTCAACTCTTTGAGAATGCGGCGCACCTCTTGATCCTGTTGCAGTTCAAGCTCACGTACCTCATTGTTTTGCGTGACAACGCGTAGCGGCTCAATAAAGATGGTTGCGCCGCTGGCCGACTGATCATGCACAATACCGTCAATATTCCCCTTATACTCGGAGCGCACAGGAATGACATAGCGGCCTTGACGTTGGGTGACAAGTGCATCTTGGAGATAGGGCTGGATATCACCACTACGGACCAGTTTATCGAGAATGCCCAGTAAGCGATCTTGGGCAATCCGCAAATCATGCCGGATGGTCGCCAACTTTGGGCTGGCGTTATCCACCACATCAAAGCGGTCGTTGATACAGCGCGCAATCTCGTTGATTACATGATCACAGGGTTCCATCTGATAGGCCATGTCTGCCAGCCGGGAGAAGCTATATTCGAGCCGAACCAACAATGTCCGTAGGGTCCGCGCCCGCATCAATGTCGTTTTTGTTTCGCCCAAATCTTGGGGCAACAGGATGGCTCCTCGCCCCACACGCTCTAGGTAGGGGCGCATGTCACGTACACCACCAAAATGGATGTCCTGTTTTTGCTCCAACAGCCGATAGGCTTCGTCAGTCTGTTCCAAACGTTCTTGAACCGTCTGAATATCGTCACTGGGCAAAAGCGCGTTGACAATATCTCTACCTCCACTAAAGGCACAATGTTCACCGAGTTTTTCTAAAATTTTGTCAAATTCGAGAACTTTTAATGTTCTTGGATGCATAATATTTTTGCTTGTTGTCTAATCGTCAGGCCATTCCACAAAAATGATTACCCACAATCCGTTTAGTGAGTACGCCCCCTGCGGGTTAAATCATTGAGGCCAACCCGCATGGGACATACTCGCTGAACGGGTATTTTATTTTGTGGAATGATCTCAATAATCTATCAATCGTTCCGAGATTTACAGATACTCTACGTCACCAGCCCATAATTATAGGCTCTAACTGTTCAGTACAAAAATAAGCATAGGTGAGAACTGAGCTTTTACGATTGGCAACAGGAATTATCTGATATTATGTAATGGTCAGTAACAGGTTGAACAGTTTGACCAGCTCCGACAGCGAGGCGGTTGTCCGCGAAGTCATCTACGTCTTCACGAACCCGGTGGAGGCCGGGCTCGTGCCGTGCATCAGAGAATGGCCGGGTGCCCGAAGCCTGCCGGGCGACATGTGGGGAGCGAGCAGAACCGTTCGTCGCCCGCAGGTCTTCTTTCGGGAGCACGGGCTGGCGCCTGCTGCGGCGACTCTGGAACTGACGCCCCCTCCAGGGATGGATCTTTCACAGAATGAATTGGAGGAACGCCTCGCACAAAAACAGCGCTCGATCCGAGAGAGCATGCGAGCGAAGGGTCGCAAGTTCATGGGGCGTCGGCGCGTGTTCGAACAATCGCCGTGGAGCGGATCGATCACCCGCGAGGCGCGATCGGGCTTGAAGCCGACCTTCGCTACTCGAAGCAGGTGGCGTCGGATCGAAGCGCTCCAGAGAAAGCGTGCCTTTCTCGAGAGCTACCAGTCGGCACGTCGCAGATTCATCGAGGGCGATCGCAACGCTGTTTTCCCCTGCG
>JBCCFC010000841.1:0-6238 GCA_039029935.1 Chloroflexota bacterium | reverse complement strand
TGGAATTGTTAAATTTTTTAGCAGGGCCGCTTGTCAAAGGTATAATCTGGATACTAGAACGCATTTTTCAAAAGAAAGTTGAGGAACGTATTAGTATATATCTTGTGGGAGCTAATGGTGTTGGAAAAACAACGTTTATGACAGCTCTTAAAAATCAACTTAAATTTCCAGATGATATACGCGACTACAAGAGAACTTCGGGATTGGTGAGCCATTCCATTGAGCATTCAATTGGTAAAGAGAAGTATAAGCTTCTTTTCTACGATTATGCTGGTGACAGTGGCTCTATAAAAACACGGGATAAAACAATTGTAGAGAAAAAACCTATTGTAATTCTCTTTTTTGTCGATCACAATAATACTCGAGAGCTTATACCAAAAGATAAACGCAATGCTAGTTATAGTGAGATTGAAGAGTGGGAAAATGAAAATAAACATATTCTCTCAGAAATCAGTCAAACACGTATAGACGATCAGTACGAACATTTCGATAGTCTAATTCAATTATTTAAAGAGGGAACAATTCATAAAAATGTGACAATTATCTTGGTTGCAACAAAATATGATCTATGGCATCCTCAATTGGAGACCCATGACTTTCATACGAATTTTCAAGATAAAATTCGAGAATTACTCACACAAACCACTAATGTCTCCAATATTAACTCCATTAGTTCTCTTAAGCGGCATGGATTGGAAAGATTACTAAATGAAATATGTAAAGTCTCCGCTCGTGAGTATAAAATTTTTAATTGGACTTTCCAACGATATCCCTTACAGTAAAATACTGGATATGGTTTCTGGATGATGCAACAACCAACACCAAAATATTTGATGAGTTAATAGGTGCGTACGCTTGCTTGTAATCACGAATGTGAAGGCAAGCCCTAAACTTATTGATTACTCAAGTGTAGTCAACGTAAACAAACGTGAAACACCAAGTTATAGTAACGCAAGCAATCAACGATATTGAATTGATTGCTTGCTCTAACCTAATGGATAAAAGTTTGATTTCCGTTATCAAAGCACAAATCTTTCCGTTCGGAAGTACTTGGGGAAAGTTTGTGGGGGCGCGTTCATTTAAATTTCTTGCTATAGACAGCAGTAATTATATGCTATCATTTTCTCTTTTACTTAGCAAAGAACAGGGCGAATGGAATGGTCAGTTACACGCATGGGGGTTCGTGGGGTCACTTGATTCGTTTTTGGGTAAATTAGGTCTTGAACAAACTAATCCGCGTGATCTATTTTTTAACAATAGAAATCTGTTTGAGCAGGATTCTCTCTATAAAACAATGAATAAAGGACTGAAACCGACAATTCCATCAACAAACTTTCGGCCTAGTTGGTCTTTTTATCTCCCTTGGAATCAACAGAAAACAGGCTTTAAATGGAAATTTTCTAATGTAAATCAATGGACAAAAGTAGAGGGAAAATTATATAGTGAATTTCAACGTAGTTTATCTAAAAATTCATGTAAGCCCCCTAAAACTTTTTCTACATTTACATTATCTCCACATGATCCAGTAGATGTTGTTGGCATTCCAGATGAAAAAGAATTAAAGCTAACATTTGGAGCTATACAGCTATAAAGTCTCATGGTAGTTACAAAGTAATAAGAGTATTCGTTCTTGAGTGGGATGTAGACACCCAGTGGGTGCCTACAAGTAAAACAATTTTTTTCCCACCGTTTGGCGAAGGCCCAGTAAGAAAAAGGAGTTATAAATGCAATTAGCACTAACACCGAATATCGAAAATGCGATTATAGAACAAGCCACTCAAAAAGGGATGACCCCAGAATATCTGGCATTAGAAATTCTTTGGAAATCGCTTATTCAGCCAGTTAAGCTGACAGATGACGCCTATACTATACAACCAAACGAGCGTATTCAAACTGACATTCTCAATTTGCCATATAGTGAATTTGCTGCACTACGAAAGTGGCTGGCAGACCTAGAATGGGAACGATGGGATAAACAGATTGAAGAAGACTCTGTGGCTGGAAAACTTGACTTCTTAATCGAAGAAGCCTTGTTGGAATATGAACAAGGTCAGACACGAGAGTTATAAATGCATCGCACTTCATCACACTTTTGGAAACAATTTGATAAACTACCAAAGCCTATTCAGCAGTTGGCGCGCAAAAATTTTGATTTACTAAAACAGGATCCAACTCACCCTTCTCTGCACTTTAAGAAAGTCGGTACACTCTGGTCTGCGCGAGTGGGTTTATCTCATCGTGTGCTGGCGATTAAAAAAGGGGCTGATTATTTGTGGATATGGATTGGTCCTCATGATGAGTATGAACGATTAATTCAATAAGGGTTAGTATCAATGATAGATAAACCAATCTTTGAGCCAGTCGCGTTTAACCTTACCCCCAAACAAGTCGAGTTGACCACACTGGCGCGTCAGCTCGCCCACGACAAATTTGCCGACCGTGCGGCTATCTATGATCGTGAAGCGCGTTTCCCCACAGAGAACTATCGTGACCTCTATGATGCCGGACTCATGGGTATCTGCATCCCCGAAGCCTACGGAGGGCATGGGGCGGACCTACTTACCTACTCGATGACAGCCGCAGAAATTGGACGCTATTGTGGGGCAACCGCGTTGACATGGAATATGCATGTCGCTTCAACGTTATGGACGGGTGATTTGGCGGACGATTTGCCCATGAGTGAGGAGATGCGTGAGGAACACCAGACACGACGGGGCATCCATTACAAGCGTGTGTTGAACGAGGCGGCAATTTATGCACAGCCCTTCTCGGAAGGGGGAGCCGCCGCCGCGGGTACGGTTGTATTTAGTACACAGGCAACACCTGTTGAAGGCGGGTGGCGGGTCAATGGTAAGAAGATTTTTGCGTCGCTGTCGGGTCATGCAGACTACTATGGCATTCTCTGTACAGAGATGTTTGAAGGTCAGGAGCCAAGCCAGCGCAACACGCTCTATGTGGCTGTGCCTGCGGATGTCGATGGCGTCAAGGTCGTAGGGGAATGGGACCCGATGGGGATGCGTGGCACGGTGTCACGGACGCTGATTTTCAACGACGTGTTTATTCCTGAAGATGCACTGTTGATGCCACGCGGTGTCTATCATGAGGCGGCAAAACGCTGGCCGCATATGTTTTTGACGTTGACGCCGACCTACATGGGGCTGTGCCAAGCAGCCTTTGATTTCACCGTGCGCTATTTGCGTGGTGAGCAGCCCGGTACACCGCCTGTGAAACGACGCATGTACCCAACCAAACAGATTGCTGTGGCGCAAATGAGGGTGATGCTGGAGCAGACCAAGGCTCTATTCTATCAGACGTTGGCCGAGGCACAGCCTAACCCAAGCAAGGAACAATTACTGCGCGCATGGACGATGCAGTATACGGTGATGGAGAATGCCAGCGAATTGGCCCAACTTGCCATCCGCACGTGTGGTGGACAGGCCATGCTCAAGCGTTTGCCCTTAGAGCGCATCTTCCGCGATGCTCGTTGTGGGGCATTGATGCTGCCCTGGACGGCAGAAATTTGTCTCGACAACTTGGGCAAACTATCCCTCTATGAACGAGGAGAAAGGGACGAGTCATGAACTCAGGGATGAACATCGCCAATTGGATTACGCAACATGCTGCCTTCACGCCAGACAAGGCGGCGATTCGATTTGAAGGCAGTACGCTTACCTATGCGCAGTTTGACCGTGAGATTCAACAAGCAACCAACGTCCTCACCCATCAACTAGGTGTCGGTCATGGAGATCGTGTGTCGATTCTGGCGACAAACATCCCTGAATATCTCGTGCTGCTCTTCGCCTGCGCACGCATTGGCGCCATCTATAACCCACTCAACTGGCGACTGGCTGTGGATGAGCATCTGTATATCTTGCACAATGCTGAGAGTAGTGTGTTGTTTGTCGAGCAGGAGTTCGCACAACTGGTCTCGCCGCTACAGTTAACATTACCAGCGTGTCAAGTCGTGGGCCTTGATTTTGCGCCAGCAGGGGGAATGCAATGGGCTGATTTGTGTGCGCAAGAGGGCGACCGCAAGGGTACGCCCCTACGGGGAACGATGGACGACCCAATCCTCTTGGTCTATACATCTGGTACAACGGGATATCCCAAGGGTGCGGTCCTGACTCAAGCGAATCTGTTCTGGAACGCAGTCAACGCCCAGCATATGCAAAACCTCACCAGTGATGACCATGTGTTGGTATCACTTCCCCTCTTTCATGTGGGTGGGTTAAATAACCAAACGACGCCCGCTTTTCACTGTGGCGCGACCGTAACGCTACATCGCCGCTTTCACCCTGACCACACCCTGCAAGCCTTCTCCAAAGACCAACCAACGACGACTTGTCTTGTCCCAACAATGATGCAAGCCTGTACCCAGTCGTCATTGTGGACATCGACCGACTTCTCCTCGCTCCATGTCCTGTTGACAGGCTCGACGATTATCCCTAGTCATCTATCGGACACGTTCCGAGAGCAGGGTGTCATTGTGCTCGAAATGTACGGTTCAACCGAGACATGCCCGATTGCCATCTATCAACGACCTGATTCGGATTTTAGCAAGCGTGGGTCAACGGGATTGCCAGCACTACATTGTCAAGTGCGTGTGGTCGATGCAGATGGGTATGATGTCCCTGCGGGAGTAGAGGGCGAGATGTTGGTCAAAGGTCCCAGTGTGATGACCGCGTATTGGCGTAATGATGAAGCAACACATGATGTGGTACGTGATGGATGGTATTACACAGGTGACATTGGCTATTGTGATAAGGATGGCTATTATTACATCAAAGATCGCAAGAAGAACATGATTATCTCTGGTGGTGAGAATATCTATGCCGCCGAGGTGGAGCGGACGCTCTATGAGCATCCTGACATTGTGGAATGTGCGATGATTGGTGTGCCTGATGCCAAATGGGGTGAAAAGCCTGTTGCGATTATTTTGGCGTCAGAGAATACAGATATCTCAGTCACAACCATGACACCATTCTTAACAGGCAAGTTGGCGCGCTATAAATGGCCGCGTGACTATATTCTGGTCGATGACATGCCCAAAAATGCAATGGGTAAGGTACAACACTTTATCCTGCGCGAACAGTTTGGATAGTAACAGGGACGCGGACGAGCGCGGATGAACGCGGATAAAATTTAGTTAAATCCGCGTTCATCCGCGTCCCTATCTATTTTACTCTGTACCAATAGCGATACAGTTCCTCAAAGCCCAATGTTTCATACAGCCGCAACGCCCCTGTGTTGGTCGCCACGACCTGCAAATAGGCATACTGCGCATCATCAAAGCTTTGTCCCCACCCCAGCAGTGACTCCATCAATAGCCGGCCATAGCCACGTCTTCGGTGGGCAGCATCAACCACAATGTCAAAAAAGCCGACATAGCCATTTTCGTACACACCCAATCCACAGGCGACAGGTTGATTCTTGATGGTCAGACTGGCATAGTTGACGGGACTGATAATGTTATCGAGCATCTGTTGATGGGTACTCATATCTCTACGCGCAGGCTCCATTGCATGAAAGAGAGGCAACCATGCGGTGGCAGTCTGTATATTGTGAACGGATTCATGTTGGGCATAGCGTGGGGCAGCTAAGCCTTTGACCTGTACGATGGTTTCGTCACTGCGTTGATATCCTCTGCTGGCAAGGGTCGCATCAAGCGCGGGTGTATCCGCTGCACAGACAGGTAGGCGAAAGATGGTCGGCTGTTTGCGACGCTCATAGAAGTCTTCACAGCGGTCGATTTTGTCGTCCAGAGATAATGCGCCTGAATATAACGGCGTCACTGAATTGGCACGCTTCGTGTAGTTATTGGCGAAACGGACCAGCCATCCATCATAAATCACGGTTTGTAGGGCAGGCCATGCGTTCAACGACGCCTCTTCGACATGTAAGGCAATGTTCATAAAATTACGACTCCTCTGATGGAACAACTCGTGACATTCTTGTCCATAAACATCATACTCCTTGTCTCCCCATCACACCATAACCCCATATATCCATCCCCCGCTCCCAAATCCTGCATCAAACCCATCATCGTATCAGTTTCCTCGGCATTGCCATCCAAAGCCAAACTTTCGACTTCATCGACAAACCGCTGCCCTACTTCCTCAGCCGCAACCAACTCAAAGAGTGCAGGGTTGGCATAGATGCGTTCAATCAGCCGGCTAGTCATGGTTGCCGATGGCCCCGGCGAGACATCGACTAACGATTGACGCACGGCCCCACAAAG
>JBCCFC010000840.1:0-6241 GCA_039029935.1 Chloroflexota bacterium | reverse complement strand
ATGTATAATGGATCAGATAATATTGATAAGAAATTCTGAACTGGAATGAGTCTGAAATTGCCAGTTTGGATGAATATAAAAATAGTAAGAGGATAACACAAAAATGTCTTTTTTAAGTACACTGCTTGGCGGTCTACTTCGGTTTTTTAGAGGGTTGTTTGGCTCACTGTCACCGTCTAATTTGCTGGGGGATGCAAACGAGAAAATTTTAAACCGCTATCGTCCGTTGGTGGATGAAATCAACGCGCTCGAACCGGAGTTTGAGCAGAAATCGAACGAAGAACTGCGCCAGTTGACGGCTGAGTTCAAGGAGCAGATTCAAGAGGAGATCAAGGACCTGCTCGATGAATTGGCCGAGGCCGAGCAACACTATTTGGATGTACTGGGGACGGATGAACAGTCTGTGGCTCGTGCGCAAGTCAACGAAATCAAGAAGGAAATGTTGGCTGTTGAGAAAGAAGTGCTCAACGAGATTCTGCCCGAAGCCTTTGCTGCTGTCCGTGAGGCCAGCAAGCGCACAACGGGTATGCGTCACTATGATGTGCAGCTCTTGGGTGGTATTGTGCTGCATAATGGTATCATTGCCGAGATGAAAACGGGTGAAGGGAAGACGCTGGTGGGTACTGGACCGATGTACCTCAACGCCTTGGCAGGACGCGGTGTTCACTTGATCACCCCCAATGATTATCTCTCCAAGGTCGGTTTGCAGTTGATGGGGCCGATATATGAACTGTTGGGGCTGAGTGCGGCGGTCATTCAGAACAGTGCGGGCAACCCCGACAAAGGCTCGTTTCTGTTTGATTCCAACTTTGCGGCAGCGGATGACCGGCTGAAGTCGTTGCGCCCCATCAAACGTGGTGAAGCCTATCAAGCCGACATCCTGTATGGAACCAATAACGAGTTTGGCTTTGATTATCTGCGCGACAACATGGTCAACGATGTCAAACGTTTGAGTCAGCGCGACCTACACTATGCCATCATTGATGAGGTCGATAATATCCTCATTGATGAAGCGCGGACACCGCTGATTATCTCTGGTGAGGCGCGTGAAAGCTCAGACTACTATGCCATGTTTGCCAATCATGTCAAGAGTTTGCGCGAGGAAGAACACTATATTGTCAATGAGAAAGAACGTGTCTCTACGTTGACCGAAGATGGTATTGCCTATTTGGAAAAACGGTTGGGGTTAGAGAATCTCTACAGCCCTGAAAACTTTGAGATGATCCCTTATCTGGACAACGCGCTGCGTGCCTATGCACTCTACGCCTGTGATCGAGATTACATCGTGCGTGATGATGAAGTGATCATTGTTGATGAGTATACGGGTCGTTTGATGGAGGGTCGTCGGTACAGCGAAGGTCTGCACCAGGCGATTGAGGCCAAAGAAGGTGTGAAGGTGCAGAAGGAGTCGATGACACTGGCGACCATCACCTTCCAGAACTTCTTCCGCATGTATAACAAACTGTCGGGCATGACGGGTACAGCCAAGACCGAGGAAGAGGAATTCCAGAGCATTTACAATCTGGATGTGGCGATGGTTCCCACACATCGCCCAGTTATCCGCGACGATCAAGCCGATATGGTCTATCGCACCGTTGAAGCCAAGTTCAAAGCCGTGATTGACGACATTGCCGAAGCCAATGAGAACAAACAACCTGTCCTCGTGGGTACGGTTGCCATTGAGACCAGTGAGTTGGTCAGTCGAATGCTCAAACGGCGTGGTGTCAAGCACGAAATCCTCAACGCCAAGAACCATGAGCGTGAGGCCACGATTATTGCACAGGCGGGGCGTCCAGGTGCTGTCACCATCGCCACCAACATGGCGGGTCGTGGTGTTGATATTTTGCTCGGTGGTAATCCAGAAGGGCTGGCACGTGACCAACTGCGTAAAGAGCAGGTGGACTTGGCCGAGTTGCCACAGAGCGATTGGAATGACTGTCTTGATATGCTCAAGCGCGGTCAGGACCCCTCTACCAAATACACCGACCGCTGGGCCGTTGTATTGACAAAACGGTTCCATGAAACTGAAAAGAACAAAGAGCTTGTCCGTTCAGTGGGTGGGCTGCATGTCGTCGGTACGGAACGCCATGATGCGCGACGAATTGATAATCAGCTACGCGGTCGTGCAGGTCGTTTGGGCGATCCGGGGAGCAGCCGTTTCTACTTAAGCTTGAGCGATGAGTTGATGCGTCGCTTTGGTGGTGAACGCATCAGCGGATTGATGAATCGCTTGGGTGTAGAAGATGACATTCCCATCGAGGCGGGCTTGGTCTCAAAAGCGATTGAGAATTCGCAGACCAAGGTTGAGGGGCATAACTTTGACATCCGTAAGCACGTTCTGCGCTATGATGAGGTCGTCAATGAGCAACGCACCCGCATCTATGAGCAGCGTAAACGCATCTTGACCGAAGCATCGCTCAAGAACTCTGTCCAGTCGATGATTGAGGATGAAGTGCATGATTTGGTTGCCATGCATACGGCTGCCGAGTTTGAAGATGAGTGGGAATTGGATGAACTGGTGCAGGCATTGACATCAGAGATTCACAACCTACCGGAAGATTTTTCGGTTGACCAGTGGCGTGTGCCCAATGAAGAGGCATCGGCTGAAGAGATCGAGCATGATGCCATTGAGATGGCGATGGATGCCTATGAGGCCAAGGTTGAAGAAATCGGTGAAGAGACCATCCGCACCATCGAGAAACAGATTATGCTCCGTGCCGTTGACAATCGTTGGGTGCGTCATCTCACCGACCTTGACCGTCTGCGTGAAGGGATTGGCCTGCAAGCGATTGCACAGGTTGACCCACTGGTTGCCTACAAACGTGGTGCGTTCTCGATGTATTCCGAGTTGATGGTGGATATCCGCAGCGATATTGTCAAAGCGATTTTGAGCCTGCGACCACAGCCAAAAGAGCGCGCCATGAAGGTCATCTTGCAGCCTGTTGCGCGCAATATCCAAGCACATCGTGGTGGTGAGAATGGCGAGAAGCCCAAGCAAGGGACTATGCGTAAGACTGGTCCACAGATTGCTCGCAATGCCCCATGTCCTTGTGGCAGCGGCAAAAAGTACAAGAACTGTCATGGGCGTAAAGGTACGCCGACTGTGAGTGCGCAGCCGGAGAAGGTTGTCGCGGGGCAGTAGATTGATGGTTGGTAGGTCAGTGGGTCGGTAATCGGTGGGTCAGTGCCAACTGCTTGATTTTCGATCTATACTGCGTGAGGGCATAGTTTGCAATTAAGACCTTCGGGAGGTGCGCATCGAGTTTCGTTGCTACACATAGATTTTGTGCGCACCTCCCGAAGGTCTGGCATTGAGATTGAGTTGGAAAGGTAATTCGCTCCTGTCGGGAAAGTGTATCAGTCATGTAGCATATCATCTCGCAAATCTCGATCCAATGTCGCCAAATCAACCAACATTGCCTGATGCGTTTGCGCTTCAGCACGGGCTGGCTCCGTAAACCCGGCCCGCGCAAAAAACGCATAATAGACGGTCCAACTATCATCAGGAACCACCTTATCCACTTGTGTCACCAATTTACGAATGACAGGCAAGCCTACTGGCTCACCGCTCCATTTGCATTCGCCCAGCAGAATGGCTTTGTCACGCCAATTGATGGCGACAACATCAATCTGTGCATCACGCGCCCAATGGCTCCCCACCAACTCTGGCAAAAAGGGGAGTTGACCTTTGCGCGCTTGAATCAGCACCCACGCACGACACAACTCTTCAAAAACCGTACCACCCACAAAGGCACGAAACTGCTCGCTGATACGTTGCCAGAGTAAATCGACCGACCCTTGTTCGATCATTTCCAGATTGGGTTCAATAAACCGAAAAAAGAAGCGCAGATAGGAATCACGCAGATGGTAGCGACTCCGTGTAGTTGACTCACGTTCCGCTCTGGGAATCGTGGCTGGGATACGGCGTTCCACAAGCCCTAACCTGCGTAGACGACGTAGGTAGGGCGAGAGGTTAGCCGCGTTGATGCCCGATGCAGTGGCAATCGCGCTGGGGACATGATGCCCTTGTGCGATTGCACGTAGAATGGCCTCATACGTTCGAGGCTCGCGTACCAAATCACTGATCAAAATCGTGGGTTCGCTGCGAAACATGCCCGTGCGCTGAAAAAGATGGCGTCGAATGTTGGCACTCAGGTTGATGGCTGGGTCAAATCGTTCCAGATACGCGGGGATGCCGCCCAAAACGGCGTAGGTTGCGACGCGTTCATCGGCGGCATAGGTCGGGAAAAAGTCGGTCAGCGCACCAAAGGGCAATGGGTCTACTGGAAATTGTGCGGTTGTGCGTCCATAGAGCGGGGCTTGGGCATTGAGCAAATCGACCATCATACCGATATGCGATCCCGATAACAGCAGCATGACGGACTTATCCTTGACTTGATGGTCCCATGCCGCCTGTACGTGTGACGGTAATGCGGGGTCCGATTCAACAGCATAGGGGAATTCGTCAAAGATTAAAATCAGACGTGTATCACCAATCATCCGCACCATATAGTTGAATAGCTGCGGCCATGTGTTAAACGTGGGTGGTTCATGGGCTTCTGTGGCATCGGGGGGAGGCGGGTATAGCCACTGCCAGAAAAGCTCTGCCAAATGTTGACGCGCTGCCGTCGCTGTCTCACCCCGTCGTGCCATCCAATAGAGATACGGGCGGCCTGATTGCTGCGCCCAATGCAGTAACAGTGTCGTTTTGCCCACACGCCGCCGCCCATAGACCGTGATGAATTGGCTTTTGGCGAGACGACCGAGTTGATTCAATTCGTCTAATTCGTCATGTCGGTCAACAAATCCACTGATGGCTGTGTTCATAAAGCTGTGGCTCTCCGTTATATCAACAAAAAAATCACCATAAGCAAATTCTCAGAATTTGCTTATGGTGATTGTATCATTAACACAATTGGGTGAGCAAGAATAATTAGCTCATTTGACCTTGGCGAAGATAGCACGATGCTGAATGAGGGTATAATATGAGCTTCGAGATAGGGCCGGACCTTCGGGAGGTGCGCACAAAATTTGTGTGTACCAGCGAGACTTGATGCGCACCTCCCGAAGGTCCTCATCGAAAACTATACCCTCATACGGTACTACGCTTGATACACCACCGGATTCGTCAGTACACCAACCCGTTCCACATCAATCGTCACTTCATCGCCTTCTTTCAACCACACAGGCGGTTTGCGAGCGAAACCAACACCTTCGGGTGTACCAGTATAAATCAAGTCACCAGGCTGTAACTTCACAATCTGCGAAATATAGCTGATTGTAAACGGCACAGTAAAAATCATCATTTTGGTGTTGCTGTGCTGCATGACCTCGCCATTGAGAATTGTCTTGATTTCCAAATTGCTGGGGTCAGGAATCTCATCGGCTGTCACCAGCGCAGGACCACAGGGTCCAAAGGTATCGAGCATCTTGCCAGCGGTGAACTGCGTGGTACGACGTTGCAAATCGCGCGCGCTGACATCGTTGCCTGCTGAATAACCAGCCACATAGCCCAATGCCTCTTCTTCGGACACCTGATAGCATTCCTTGCCAATCACCACAACCAATTCACACTCATAGTCAACACGCTTGGTCACAGGTGGAATCACAATCTGCGCGCCATGACCGATGAGTGAACCCGCTGTCTTGTGAAAGAGCATGGGGTAGTCTGGCGGTGCAGAGCCACCCTCCGCCGCGTGTGCTGCATAGTTGCGTCCTAGGGCAATTACCTTGGCCGGGTTTGTGACTGGTGGCAACAATGTCACATCATCCAGTGATACCATGCTATCGGCATCGGCTGCTTCAATGGCTTTGGCCGCTTTCTCCATGCCTTCATCGCCTTCTTGCAAAAGCGCGATCATGTCGCTGGCAATGTCCAGAGGCACAACGTTATTGTCTACAATTGCACCGATTTGTGGTGCATCACCTGTCTGATAGGTTATTAGTTTCATGATTTTTCCCTCACAGTTTTGTTTAATAATTTTCTGGGCATACCTGAGTAAGTAAAATCGAGAAAGTAATTAGAGATAGCGGAGGCAGGCACTCTCTCGTGCTGCTCCGGTCACATGATAGAATGCCCCCTCCGCTTATTTCCAAAAACATATTTGGATTTACTTAATAGTCAAGTTTACGAAGAGTCGTGCACTAGACTGGGGTGAGTCAGACCCAAGACTCTGAGCATTATTATTTTTTTAATATTGTTCTCTCTTTTTCACTGATGATGGCCACTGGCCGAAATATT
>JBCCFC010000839.1:0-6262 GCA_039029935.1 Chloroflexota bacterium | reverse complement strand
ATCGCCATCAATGTCGTCGTCCAATGAGTCTTCGATGCCATCGCGATCCGTATCTGCCCAGCGGCTTGGGTCGTTGGGGAAGCCATCAAAGGCATCCTCCACACCATCGCGATCGGTATCCACGGCCAAAGGCACCGGCAGACCGGTCCACTCTCGTGCCGCAGCCGACGACCCAAGCACAGGCGTTTCTCTCCCCGGATCAAGAACGCTATCCCGATATCTTCATCACACCGTCGCGCCAGAACATGATCAACTTGGCGACCTATCTCAACACCACAGCCGAGCAACTACGCCGCACCAATCCACATCTCAACAGTGAGTCTGTGCCACGTGGCACGATGCTTGCCCTGCCCATTGCGCACTATGCCAGCGCGGGCGAAACCCTGCTAGACGTGGCCGAGCAGACCCGCCTGCCCATCGATCATCTCAGTGTCATCAACCCTGATTTGGGTGCGGCAGAACCACTGGCGTCAGACACCTTTATCTCTGTCCCCGCCCTGCTCATCGTCGCCCAAACCATGTCGGTCGATGACCTCTCCGAGCAACTGGCTGTCGATACGGATGACCTGCTCAGTGCCAACCTTGACGTTAATTTTGAGGACGACCAAATTTTGGGTGGCACGGTGTTGGTTCCGCCGTTGGTTGAGGAGGTGGAATGATGGATAAAAATCGTTGCACGCACATAGGGTTGAAACCCCATGCTGATACGCAAAACGTGTTGAAACACGTTACGACGCACCACGATCCCAACACATTCGACCCAATACAATTGGATAACAATACCAAAACGAAAAATATGCCAAACAACATGATGTCTGTACAACCACTCGAACACATGGGGTTGAAACCCCATGCTGATACGCAAAACGTGTTGAAACACGTTACGACGCACCACGATACCAACAAATTCGATCCAATACGATTGGATAACAATACCAAAACGAAAAATATGCCAAACAACATGATGTCCACACAATCTAGCCTGCTTCAGCAAGCTTCGCTTATCAGACGCCGAATTCATTCGGTGGCGGCTGCGACGGTTGTACCCGCTGTTCGTCTCATCCTCATCGCCATCATCACCCTCATCCTCACCACCAACAGCACCTCCACCACCCTCTACAGCCAAGCCAGCACAGCGTCAAACGATGCAGACATCACCCAAGCCATGCGCGCCACCGTGCGTATTCGTGGCTGCAACGCGGGTGGCTGTAATCAAGGCTTGGGTAGCGGCGTCATCATCCACCCACATGGCATCATCCTGACCGCCAATCATGTCACAGTTGTGGATAAGGATAACCCGCTTTCTGCGGTGAGAGATGATTTTGTAATTGAGATGAGCGAGAATTCGCGCATAGCACCGATAGCGCGTTATCGAGCGCGTCGCATTGCGGCAAAACCGGGTGCTGATTTAGCCATATTACAGATTTACGCCGAAGAAACGACAGGTGAACCCGTTGTATTAGGCGAATTAGACTTACCCCATTTGCCATTGGCCAATGATTATATTATGCAAACCCTAGACATCAAAGATGAAATCGAGATTTTAGGCTATCCGTTGTCCGGTGGTCAGTTTATAAATTATACAGCTAGCAATGTCGGCGGTTTTTTAGATGAAGTAACCATCAAAGTGCAAGAATCATTGGGAGAAGGTAACAGCGGTGGCCCTGCTATTGTGGCTAGCGATAATGGCGACTATGTTGTGGCTGGCATTGTGATAGCGCGACAGGGCAGATTAGGCGAGGTTGGATTGATTCGCAGTATTAAGACCTTTCATGACTTTCTTTGGCTGAATGAAGTGCCTCTTGTCTGGGCTAATAATGTAGACATTACAGCGTTCAATGAACATAATGCAAACTATCTAAATGTGAGTCTTGAGCTTCATGCCATTGACTATACCGACAATCAAGGCCATTTATTGCTCTATGCATTTGACGCGCAGACGAGACAACCTTTGTTGCATAATGTAGGGGCAGGGGGTGATACCAACCTAGCAAACACAGATGGTGGACAGCTCATTGTTCCTATTGAATTTACCATTGAAGATTCCTTTACCCACACTCAATTATTGGAAGTTATTGTTTCTATAGAGGGTTTGGATACCGACCTGACTGATGTCATGTTCCGTGCCATGTTGTGGGACCGTCTGAGTGCGCGTCACCTATGGCATAGCACAGATTGGCTTCCCATTCAGCAATCTGCCCACCCTACGAAGACCGCCCAAGCACCTACACGTACACTAGTACCAGTGCTACCAACGGCGACCTTCACACCTATCTCACCTTCCACCTCAAAAGAGAACTCTTTTCCTGATACTCGAATAGTAGATATTCAAAAGTTAACTGGAAGCTCTGACGACCTTAAACAAGTTTTCTATGCTGACCTCGATGGTAATGGTATTGAGGAAATCGTTGTTACTTCCTTTAACCAAGTCGAGACATACGCATTCATTAATGATACTTGGTTACGTATCTTCATTGATACTGAAACATGGCCTTGTTCACCAACAGCAGATAAACTAAATTTGAAACAAAATGCACAAAGGCAGTTAGTTGTCTATTGCATAAACGGCTCGGGTGCATTTGTTTATTTAGAAATATTTGAATACAACGGCTACAGTTTCCTTGAAGAGCTTTTTGAATTACCTATGGAGCTAAGGATAGGAGGGGCAAAAGTTAATATACATAATGAACAAATGTTTGTTTCTGGCAGAAACTTACTATACGAGTTTGTGTGGGATGGCTCAAAGGTTATTACTCAAATATTACCCTTGAGTGATAAGCAGCCAGCAAATTCACACAGAATTTTCTTTTGGCGTAACGGGGAAGATATGTTTGTATCGCAGGATTCAATAGAGATTAAAGTTGGTCAAACAATAGAATTTCAATTAGATACTACTAAGGATGAAGGGGGCTATTGTGCCTCTGAAATCGCTGGTATGGACGGCGAGATATTACAATTTACCGAAAAATCTCTCGTCACTAGAGCAAATAAGCAAGGCGAAGCAAACGTAAGCGTCTTCTGCCGATTAGGACCTGCAACACTCGTAGATGTACAAATTATTCCATAGGTCGCATCATGAAAAAGAGGATGTGTGGGTATTTTTTGAGAGGCGTACTACTGGTCTTTTAAAATCATCAAGAGCAAATGGTATTTTTCTTAAATGTCAACCCAATTTCGGGCTACGGAAGACCAGCGTCGGTAGCTCATCCTGCTCTGCTGGAATAATCGGAATCGGTTCTCGGCCAAATTGTTGTCGGACACGTTGATGCAATACTTGCCTATCTACGTCCGAGTCCACCACACCACCTGCATGGAGTGCCACATATTGACCTGCGTACTCATCCCGTTCCTCTTGTGTGCGTGCATACCAAGCCATCTGCTCTTCTTTTAATTTTTGACGACGAATTTGTCTTGTTCGTGATTTGTCACTTTGACTCACATTGGTTGCATCCCCGCTGGCTTTTGTTTTTGACTGGCTATCCTCAACCGATGGGACTGTGTGCCAGACGGGCGGGCACAAGGGAGGGACTGCGAGGATGTCACGGATGAGTGATAGACGTTCATCAGAAGTTAGCGGTGCGATGAGTTGATGAACTTGGGCGAAAATACGAGATGTGTCTTGTTTTGCGCTTGATTCAGCGGTGAGATGCATTGGCTTTCTCCTATCTATGTACATTTCATTTTCAAATCGACTACCATTGAAAGACTGATGAATGGATTATAGCAGATTGTCCCTATACATAAAAGAGAGCGACGCTGGGTGGACAGTTGTTTCTGTCAACTCTACTACGTTTGTGCTATAATGGTAGCGTGATAACATTACGTATTTTTTCAGGGGAGGGCAACGAAGATCCCCCAGAGGAAATACAAAATTTTGTACTCGGCTACCCTAACTCTGAGGTCAAAAATCGCTTTCAAACGTTGCTGTTGAATAAGTTTAGCAACGTTTAGTTCGGAAACATAGACAGTGAACAGTGAACAGTGAAGAATGATGAACATCGCGATATCGGTGAGCTTCTTGAGCAGCATCGGCTGAATCTGCGCCTATTGGAGTTAGAGGCAAGCCACTTTGGTGCTGGTGAGCGACCGCTGAAGTTGCTCAATCAGATTTATGCGGAAAAGAAGGCGATTGAGGCGTTAGAGGCTGAGATTGCTGCACTGGAAGAATGTAGTTCGGACATCCTGCCCGATGCGGACAAGGATGTCCGCGCCACAATTGGACGATGGCTCCTGTTGGCATCGGTGGTTCTTGTCGCAATAGTGGCTGTCACCTTCGCAGCCGTTCGATTCTCGGTGATGCCGCCGTCGTCCCCTTGCGCAGTCGAAGACCGTCAACGCCCTTGTCTGTTGGTGGCCGATCTTGCCGCTGGCAGTGATGGTCGTGGTGGTACACACAACGAAACAGCGCAGAAAATTGTCAAACGACTTGTCGGTGAACTCGAAGATGACAGCAGTACTGTCCACGTTGCCACCATCACCACGCCTGTCGACAGCGTTGAGGAGGCCAAACAGATGCTGCGCAAAACGGGTGCATGGCTGTTGCTCTGGGGCGACCTCACAATCGCCTCGCCCGATGAGCACATCACGTCACAACTCAAGCTCTATATCACGCTGACTGACCAACTGGGCATCGACGGAGCCACCACCATCCGCCCTGAACGCACTGAGCCGTTGACCTACAGCCACTTCACCATCGACATCAACTGTGGCGAAAATATCAACCAGCCATCAGCCCAGCCATCAGCCCAGACATCAACAACCTGTGACCTAACCACGCCTGTCGAACCCTATCTCGACATCATCCACAACGTGGCGATTGGGCTGCTGCGCTATGCCGATGATAAACCCGAAGAGGCGGTCGGCTGGTTTGAGGGTGCGCTGGAGATTGTTGAGCATGATCTGCACCTAGACCTTCGGGAGGTCGCTACCAATACACTGGATGCACAAACGATTCCGAGCGACCCCGCGAAGGTCAACGCAAGCCTCGACGACATCACCTGCACCTCACCCATCCGTCGCAGCACCAAGCACTTTGACACCAGCCTCCTCCACTACTACACAGGCAAAGCACACATCCTACGCGGCAGCTATGAGCGCGCCCTGCACCATCTCGCCTATGCTGTCACCGAGCAGCCCTGTGACCCCGCCACATGGTTTGCCATCGCCGAACTCTATCACCGCTGGATTGGCAGCAGCAACAGTATGATGCCTGATGAAGTCGTGATGGCACTCGACAAAGCCAAAGATGCTGCGGACATACTACATGGCTCGACTGACTACCAAGATCAGCATCTCGCCATCGGCTATCAACGTGGGCTTATCGAAGAATTTCGCGGTGACATCTACACTCACACCCACGCTGACGCGACTCTCTCCAAAGCCCATTATCACGCTGCCGCCGACCATTACCGTGCAGCCCTGCGTACCATCCCAGCCCCTGCCAATGACCCACGCACCTATGTCACCTACATCACCTTGGGGCGTGTGCTGCGCAAGCTGGGCGACAAGGATACTGCTCACAACCTCTTCCACCATGCCCAAGTCATCGACAGCCGTGCGCCTTGGGCCTATCTGGAGAAGGCGCGTACACTGGCTGACAACCGCGTCGAGGCCGAGCAACTATTGGCCCAAGCGGAGATGGTTGCGCCAAAACAGATGGCGGTGGCGTTGACACGGGCTGAACTCTGCGCAGTGGCATGGCAAGATCAAGAATGTGCCATCCATGCCTATCACAAAGCGGAATCGCTAAAACCCGGCTCTGGCTGGCTCCACAGCAAAATCGGCGATTTCTACCGCACGGCCTACGACCCACCTTGGTGGCGTAAAAGTGTCGAACACTATGCACAGGTCGAGCGTCTGCGTCCTGATGATCCTTGGACACATGTGCGCTTGGGCGAGGCGTTGTTCTATCGTGGTGAATTTGTGGCAGCAGCAGAGTCATTTGAGAAGGCGATGTCCCTGTCGTATGCTGAGGCATATGCTGAGACCCACAGTCCCGCGTATCGTGGTTGGGTATGCAATGCAAAGGCGGCGTATGAACAGGCGGGGATACTGGATCGGGCGGAAGGGTTGGTCTGTGATGCTGAGTAACTGTTCAGCCCCCTGAGCCTGTCGAAGGGGCAGCAGCTTCGACAGGCTCAGTCGACGGGAGGAGTGAGCGGTTACGATACCGAGTAAATGTTCAGCCCCCTGAGCCTGTCGAAGGGGCAGCAGCTTCGACAGGCTCAGCCGACGGGAGGAGTGAGCGGTTACGATGCCGAGT
>JBCCFC010000838.1:0-6286 GCA_039029935.1 Chloroflexota bacterium | reverse complement strand
TGCAACTTGACATTATATCAGCATTATCCAGAAAGAACCAACTTTATGCGACCGGAATGATGAAAAAGGCAAATCAATGGGTTGGTAGCCCTATAGTCCAACTTTTGCTCATCGAGGTATATTTGGCATATCCTATTGGCTGTGGTAAAAAAGCATAGTATCAGGAAAAAATCAACCACAGATGAACGCAAATGAATGTCAACGGCAACATTTACGTTTATTTTGGTTTATATAAAAAAAAATATTGATGCATGGCGAGCCGTCACGGCAGATGATAGCCGCAGCGGTAGTCAGCTTATCTCCGTGTCACAGGTTGATAACTTGTGTTGCTATGCGGGAAAAATGATGAAAAGATTCAATAAACATAAACAAACTGGTAAAAAGAAACCCAAACAAAAAAAGACGCCTTTGGCTGTTTACTCAAAGGATGAATGGGCACGCATGAAGGAAATCTGCGTCGATCCTGATGAGTTAGGGGTGTCATTTGCGGCGTGGCTTATGGGGTTTGAAAGACAGCTTGCCATGTATTATCAGCGCGGAATGCCAACAACCGTTGTACACATTATGGCGGATGAATTTATGGCATGGTGCGAGGTTGAAGGACGTCCGTTGAATCGTCAGGCAAGGGACGCTTATATGCAAGTTTCCTTGCAGGAAAACGAGGAGTCGATGGATGATAGCTCGGATGTGAGAAACCCACCAAAAGAGAAAACCATGTCCGCAACAGGACGCGCCAAGCTGCGTGTGCGCAATGCCCAACTTGCCCGTGAAGAAGAGGATGAGACCGACGATACGATTTAATGACCAGATACATTGGCTCAAATAGCCAAAAATTTTTGTATTGTAGAGTGCTAGTCTACAGACTGATAACGGATTGGCACTCTGTTTGACTATGTTTGACTCTGCTGAAAAAAGTCCGACTTCTGTAAAATTCAATGATTTCTACCACTGGTGAGAAGTCGGACTTTTGGGCGATTTTGACCTTTTTGCAGCAGAGTCATGTTTACTTTCAGAAAGATATCAATTGACATGAAACCACTATCAACACTTGTAGAATCCGTGCCCGGGTCGATTACAACGGCCATGATGCAGAAGGGGCGCGAGATGAAGGAAGCGGGGATTGATGTTGTCAACCTCGCAGGCGGTGAGCCAGATTTTGACACAGCCCCGCACATTGTCGAGGCTGCGTTTGAGGCCATTCGCAATGGCGATACCCACTATCCCACCTCCTATGGCAATCACAAATTGCTGGATGCCATTGTTGCCAAACTTGCACGCGAAAACAATGTTCACATGACGCCCGACCAGATTATGGTGACACCTGGCGGTAAGTGGGCACTCTATGCGACGATGGCCGCAGTCATCAATCCAGGGGATGAGGTGATGATTCTCGACCCTTCTTGGGTGACATATGGCCCAATGACGCAACTACATCGCGCCGTGCCTGTGCGAGTCTCGCTGCCCAGTGATGACAATTTTCGTATCAGTGAAGACCTGTTGCGGGCGCATGTGAGCGATAAGACCAAGATGCTTATGGTCAACAGCCCCAACAACCCCACAGGGCGTGTGTTGACACGTGATGAGATTGCCGCCATTGTCAACATCTGCAACGAGTTTGATCTCTATCTCCTCAGCGATGAAATTTATGAGCATATTCTCTATGAAGGTGCAGAACACCACAGCCCAGCGGTGGAGCCTGGTATGGCCGAGCGCACCATCATTGTCAACGGCTTTAGCAAGGGATATGCCATGACCGGATGGCGCTTGGCATGGTTGGCCGCGCCCAAACCCATCGCCAAACTCGCCCGTGTATTCCAGACTCAGAGCATCACTTCTGCTGCCAGCTTTACGATGACAGCGGCCATTGACGCGCTCAACGGACCACAGGAGCAAGTTCACGCTATGACGGCCTCTTATGCCCAACGCCGCCGCTTCTTGCTTGATGCGTTTGAGGAGATTCCAGGCATCGAGTGTCCAGCAGTTGAAGGGGCATTCTATCTCTTCCCCAAGTTCACCAACACAGACAAGAGCAGCTTGGAAATCGCCAATATCCTGCTCGAACAAGGGCATATCGCCAGCACACCGGGGATCGCCTTTGGGAAAGCCAGTGAAGGCCATATTCGATTTAGTTTTGCCACACATATGGATGACCTTGAGAAGTTGGTCGAGCGTATGGCAAGAATTGTACCGGAATTGTAGTTGGAGTGCCGGTAGGTCAGTGGGTCGGTAGGTCGGTATTCGGTATTCGGTGACTGATTACCGACTTACTGGCCCACCGACCCACTGATTACCTCCTCACTGGAGTGATAAATGGAAACGTGGTACGTCTACCCACTCGCTATCATCGCAGGCATGATCGCAGGGATTATCAACACGCTGGCGGGGAGTGGCTCGCTGGTGACATTGCCCATGCTTGTCTTTCTTGGCCTGCCGCCCACCGTAGCCAACGGTACAAACAGAGTGGGTGTCATCGTGCAAAATATAGTCGGCATCACCACCTTTTGGTTGAGCGACAGGGCTAAAAATCAAGCAGGCAATGCACCTGACAATGCACCTGACAATGCGCTAAACTTGAGCGGTGGTCTGTGGCTCACAGTGCCCGCCGTGCTGGGTTCACTGGTTGGCGCACAGATTGCCGTTGACCTCAACGAGCAGGCCATGAACTATGCCATTGGCACAGTCATGGTCATCATGCTCGTGGTCATCCTCGTCAACCCCAAACGCTGGCTGCGCACGGAGTCCGAAGTTGAGCCAGGACGCCCTAGCCTTTTGACGTTGGGATTATTTTTTATCATCGGCATGTATGGTGGCTTTATCCAAGCGGGTGTTGGCGTCTTCTTGCTAGCCGCGCTGGTCATGGGGGCAGGCTATAGCATGACCCATGCCAATGCCATCAAGCTGCTGATTGTGCTGGCCTTTAGCTTTAGTGCCATCGCCATCTTTCTCTACAACGGCCAAGTCGATTGGTATCTGGGTGGACTCATGGCGATTGGGCAAAGCATTGGCGCATGGGCGGCAGCACGCTTTGCCACCCAAAACCCCAACGCCAACATCTGGGTCCGCCGTCTATTGATTACTGTGATTTTAGTCTCGATAGCCAAGTTCTTTGGGCTACTCGATTTAATATTTTAGTAGGGGTACAAAGGAGTATTGAACAAACAATGCCAAACATAAATTATGTCACCGTCATTGGCGCGGGCACAATGGGGGCAGCCATTGCGGGACATCTTGCCAACGCGGGCATCCCCTCCACGCTGCTTGATATGGTGCCGCGTGAATTGACTACCGAGGAAGAGGCCGCAGGTCTATCGCTGGAGGCCCCAAAGGTGCGCAATCGCATTGTACAGGGCGGCTTTGAGCGCATGGTCAAGGCCAAACCTGCTAACTTATTCTCCAAAAAACAGTCATCATTGATTTCACTGGGTAATCTGGAAGATGACTTTGACGAGGCTATCGGTAAGAGTGACTGGATCATCGAGGTGATTGTCGAGCGTCCCGGCCCCAAACAGGCATTGATGGAACGCATTGAGGCTACCGCCTCTGACACTGCCATCATCTCATCCAACACCTCTGGCATCCCCATCAACATCATCAGCCAAGGACGCAGTGATGACTTCAAGAAACGCTTTCTGGGAACACACTTTTTCAACCCACCGCGTTATCTACATCTGTTAGAGGTGATCCCCACTCAGGACACTGATCCTGCCGTTGTTGCGCAGATTCGTACCTTCGGTGAAAATGTGTTGGGGAAAGGCGTGGTCATCTGTAAAGACACGCCAAACTTTATCGGTAATCGCATGTTTAGCATTGTGCAGAGCGATGTCATGGAATTTGCCATGGCAAATGGCTACACCGTTGAAGCCGTAGACCGTCTGACCGGGCCACTGTTGGGACGCCCAAAAACAGGTACATTCCGTCTCAGTGATGTCGTCGGGAATGACATCGGCGCAATGGTCGGCCAAAATCTCTATGACTTGGTTCCTGATGATGAAGACCGTGAGCTACTCAGAGCCGAGTCTAGTTCCTCCGTCTTTACCCTGTTGCTGGACAATAAGTTGCTGGGCAACAAGACAGGCCAAGGCTTTTACAAAACCGTCAAGGGCGATGGTGGCAAGAGGGAGTTCTGGGCATTGGATTTGGATGCGGCCAAGGAAGGACGCATCGAGTATATTGCCCCCGTCAAACCACGTTGGCCGAGCGTGGGCATGACGCGCGACATGGACCTGCCGGACCGTCTGCGCGCCTTGGTTGATGCCGATGATGACGCAGGCAAGTTTGTCTGGCACACACTCTCGTTTACCATGAGCTATGCAGCCAAACGTGTGCCAGAGATTGCCGACACGATTGTAGACATCGACAACGCCATGTGCTGGGGCTTTGGCTGGGAGATGGGGCCTTTCCAGACATGGGATGTGCTGGGTGTTGGCGCAATGGTCGAGCAGATGAAGGCAGATGGCATCGCCGTTGCCCCTTGGGTCGAGGAGATGCTGGCGGGTGGTCATGACTCGTTCTACAAGTTCGATGGCGCAACACGCATGATGTACAGCCCTGCGGCCAAAGGCTATGTCGCCGTTGACCAGAACCCACTAGCAGTTAACATTGCCGACAGCAAACGCCGCCACACCACGCTAGCGGAGAATGATTCCGCCTCGCTGATTGAGATGGATGAGGGCGTATTGTTGCTTGAATTCCACAGCAAGATGAATGCCTTTGATGAGGATATCTTCAAGCTGGCGGCAATGGCTGTCGAGAGGATGCACGGCAACGCCACAGGCTTGGTCATCACCAATGATGGCGAGAACTTTAGCGTCGGGGCAAACCTTTTCATGATGGGCATGGCCGCCCGCAACGAGATGTGGGATCAGATTGAGATGGCCGTCAAGCAGGGTCAGGACATCATGATGGCCCTGCGTCGTGCGCCCAAACCAGTGGTTGCTGCACCCTTCCAACGCGCGTTGGGTGGCGGTGCAGAGGTTTGCATGAATGCGGACCGCATCGTGGCTCATGCCGAAACCTACATGGGGCTGGTCGAGGTCGGCGTGGGCATCGTCCCCGGCTGGGGTGGCTGTAAGGAGTTGGTGCGCCGCATCGTCAGCCCGCCCATGAAACAGGGACACACCGACGCCACACCGTTCATGACACAGGTCTTCGAGACGATTGGCTTGGCCCAGGTTTCAACCTCGGCTGCCGAGGCACAGCAAAAGGGTTTCCTCGGCAAGAGCGACAAGATTGTTCTTAACCGCGAGCATCTGCTGGCACGTGCCACTCAAGAGGTGCTCGCGATGAGCGATGGCTACACGCCACCTGTCACCACAGGCAATATCTATGCAGCGGGTATGCAGATGCTGGCAAATGTCTATGTGCAGATTTACGGCATGGGGCAAGGCCACTACATCAGCCCACACGACGCCAAGATTGCGCGCAAACTAGGTTATGTCCTCTGTGGCGGTGAGTTGAGTGACCCGACGTGGATGGATGAACAGTATTTCTTGGACCTTGAGCGTGAAGCGATTTTGAGCTTGCTGGGTGAAGAGAAGACGCTGGACCGGATTTCGTATATGCTACAGAACGGAAAGCCGTTGCGGAATTAGGCATAGGATACTTCTCGGAAGATAGAAGAGGGCATAAGATATATCTTATGCCCTCTTCTATCTTCTAGGAAATGTTAATGTTTTATATAACTTCAAACAGCATCACTGTCAGCACAATACCACGTTGCTGACGTTCACTCACAACCGTAAACCCATGCCGTAAATAGAAACGTTGTGCGCGTGCTGTCTCCAAAATGATGTGCGTACATCCTTCTCGCTGGGCAATCTCTATTGCATGATCCAGAAGCACTTTGCCCAAACCACGATTCTGCTTGCTGGGTGCAATCGCTAAGGTTGTGATATTAAGAACGCTTCCCGCCGGTTCATGCGTTTCATAGGGATTCTCATCCAGAACAGGTTCACGTTGAGACGCCCATTTTTCAGTGGTCAGATACCCAACAACGGCATGGTTGCCAGACTCATCTTGCGCTTCTAAAATGGCACATCCCTCGGCAAAGACTTCAAGCCGCGCATGAATAATCTCTGGGTCTTCCTCTGCGCCATACCAACCAAAGACTTCTTGGTCGAGAGCGACGATGATTTCATGATCATTGATGGTTGTTTGTCGAATCTGTATCATAGGTCTATCATACTGCTACCGATTAAACACTCAAAAGTGTTTAATCGTTCTCGCTTCGTCCAACGTTGCCTCATAAAGAGGTCTTACATACTATCCACGAGCGTTTAACGTTCGA
>JBCCFC010000837.1:0-6290 GCA_039029935.1 Chloroflexota bacterium | reverse complement strand
TTACAAGCCTGTACCTTGGGACAATGTATATTTACCGGGCTGGCAACCCATGTCCTCTGAAGAGGGGACGATGGCCGAGGCGTTGGTGCAGCGTGGCTATCATACGGGCTTTTTTAGCGATGTCCCGCATTACTTTGTGCCGGGGATGAACTTTACACGGGGCTTTGGGCAATGGGCGTACATTCGTGGTCATTCCGAAGACCGTTATCGTGCCACCGCCCATGCTGACCCTGTACAGGTGGCGCGCTATTGGAGTAAATCCGGTGAAGAGCGTGTGCGTGCGCATCTAGCCAATGTCCGCCCCTATCAACCTGAAGAAGAGTGGCCGACGGCACGGACGTTTCGTGCGGCCATTGAGTTTGTTGAACAAAATCAACGACATCACCAAGATAAGCCCTTTTATCTCTATGTTGATAGCTTTGCCCCCCATGAGTCGTGGGAGGCCCCCATCCACTACTATGACCTCTATGAGAGCCGTGAAAAACGCGAGCCAATCTGCATTACGGTCCCTTATGGTCCGCTCAATCTCAACCCACAGCTTGAAGAGCGGCTACCCAGTATCCGCGCCAACTATGCGGGGTTGGTGACGTTGGTTGATACGTGGTTTGGCAAGCTTATCGACACCATCGACCGCTTGGGGTTGGCCGAGAATACCATGATTTTCTTTGTGGCCGATCATGGCACAAACTTTGCCGAGAACCCTGATGGGGTGACGGGCAAGCCTGCCGATTATATGTATCCGGGGACAATGGACTTGCCGCTGTTGGTGCGTCATCCCACAGGCGTGGGCGCAGGGACACAGTGTGGTGAGTTTGTCTATACGCTTGACATTCCGGCGACCATCTCGGAGGTGACGGGCGTTGTTCCTGTGGATGGCATTGAGGGACAGAGTTTGTTGCCGCTGGTGACGGGCGAAGGGGCATTCCAATCACGAGCGTACTTGACCTGTCGTTATGGCAATTCGGTGTGGTATAAGGACCGCCAGAACTGGTTCTTTAGCGATGCCGAATTCCAGCACCCACGTCTCTTCGATTTTGAGTCCGACCCGGATTGCCATCATGAAATTACGGACAAGGGGGCGGAACGGATTGAGACGGCCAAAACAAGGATTCTGGATGATGCGGGTGGGCTGCTGCGTGTATATCGACGGCAAAACAGTACCGATGCAATTGGACGTCCGGAGTTTAAGTAGAGTAAAATTAATCGCAGTGAGCGCAGAGGGCGCAGAAATTTTGCGGCCTCTGCGGTTTAAAAAAAACGAGAAGGAGAGGAGTGTCGTAAAATTATGAATCTGACTACGATTATAAGCAACAAAGAGAATAGCAAAGGGAACAATCATGAAAGTTATCATTGATACGGCCATTACGACAGAGCGAGACTTTGAGTTATTTCAGCAGCAGATACCGATACGTTTATATAAACTTTCATAAAGGCCATACATGACACAATCACCAATCTTACAAAATCTCAATCCACAACAGACACAGGCCGTCCAAACCGTCCAAGGGCCTGTACTCGTATTAGCTGGCCCTGGCTCCGGCAAAACGGGTGTCCTCACACGCCGCATTGCCTACATGATTGAGGAGGCGGGCGTTGCACCTTGGAACATCCTTGCAGTAACTTTTACCAACAAAGCAGCACGGGAGATGGGCGAACGCGTCGAACGGCTCTTTGATGGCAAGTTTGGCGAGCCGCTGCCGGGGCAAAAGCCGCGCCTGGGTGGCGTGACCATTGGCACATTCCATAACCTCTGTGCGCGGGTATTACGCGTAGAAACCGAACATCTTGGCTTTGAGCGCAATTGGGTGATCTACGACACCGCCGACCAGCGTGGATTGATCCGTGCGCTATTGGCAGAGATGAACTTGGATGAAAAACGCTTTAATCCCCATGCCATCAAATCCTACATCAGTACGCAGAAAAATGAGTTGGTGACACCCAAGAACTGCAAGCCCCAAGTCTACTTTGAAGAAATTGCCACGCGTGTTTATGAACAATATCAGGTTGCGCTCAAAAATAACAATGCAATGGATTTTGATGACCTGTTGATGCATACCACGCTGCTCTTGAAGAACAATGAAGAGGTACGGGTCAAATATCAGCAGAAGTGGCCATATCTGCTCGTGGACGAGTTTCAGGATACCAACACGGCACAGTATAGCCTGCTCAAATACATGGCAGGTTCACCGACCGACAACCGCAACATCTTCTGTGTCGGTGACGAGGATCAGTCGATCTACCGTTTTCGCGGTGCCGACTACCGCAATGTCATCCGTTTCCGTGACAGCTATCCAGAGGCGACGGTTATCCTGCTGGAGCAAAATTATCGCAGTACGCAGATGATCCTTGACGTTGCCAATGCCGTCATCCAAAATAACCGCAACCGCACGCCCAAACAGCTACATACCGACAATGGACATGGCATCCCGGTCTATCTGCATGAAGCGTACAATGAAATGGAAGAGGCGTCGTATATCTGTGATGAGATTGAACGGCTTGCTCGAACTCGCGAGTTTTCGCTGGGTGATTTCGCTGTGATGTATCGCACCAATGCGCAGAGCCGTGCGCTGGAAGAGACCTTTGTACGACGACAACTTCGCCACAAGTTGGTGGGGGCAACGCGCTTCTATGAACGCAAAGAGATCAAGGATGCACTGGGCTACTTGCGACTGGTCAACAACCCGGCGGACACAGTGGCACTCGACCGCATCATCAATGTCCCCACACGGGGCATCGGGCTGAAAACCTACGCCTCGCTTAAATCATGGGCGGCCAGCATTGGGCTGCAACCCACAGCGGCCCTGAGTGTGCTGCGGCATGGGCCAGACAAGGTTGGCAAATCACGAGGCATTGTGTTACCTGAAGGTGCGTACACGGCCCCATCCATTGCCAAGCGCAGCCAAACGGCACTGGTCAAGTTTATTACATTACTGGAAAGTTGGATGGATGTGGTGGCGCAGAGCCAGTTCACCACCGTTGCCGACCTGCTCGACCGCATCCTTTATGACACGGGTTATGTCGATGTCCTGCGTGATGGCACGGATGAAGGCGAGGAACGCTTTGAGAACTTGCAGGAGTTGCGCAGCGTGGCCGCACAGTATCGTCAAGGGATGCCCGACATGCAGCCAGAGCAAACACCACTGTCGATGTTTCTGGAGGAAGTCAGCTTGGTCAGCGATGCCGATCAGGTCGAGGAAGGCAGCGGTGCGGTGACATTGATGACGCTGCACACGGCCAAAGGGCTAGAGTTCCCGGCGGTCTTTATGACGGGGCTGGAGGAAGGACTGCTGCCCCATAGCCGCAGCTTGCAGAGCGGTGATCCGGAGGACTTGGAGGAGGAGCGTCGGCTCTGCTATGTGGGCATTACACGTGCCAAACGACGACTCTATCTTACCCACACCTATCAGCGCACAGTCTGGGGCGATGCCCACTTGCAATTGCCCAGTCAATTCCTCGATGAGATACCGACCGAGTTGCTATCGGGCATGGTCAACAAGCAGAAACGCCAGCAAGATACCTATCAGCGCGCAACTTCTTGGGATTCTGGTGGTTCTAGTCGTAGTAACACCAGTAGCTGGGGCAGTGGTGGCAGCGATGGTGGTGATTATAACCACAACTATCGCAAGCGTGGTCAACGGTCACAGACACAAAAACGCAGCTATAACTGGCAATCTGAGTCCGGTAATCTGGGCGAGAGCGACAGCCGCCGCCGAGCCAATCGTCAAAATCAACACGCAGGGAACCAAGGGTCATCTGCAAATTATTGGACGCCGGGTGGATCATCTAGTGGCGCATCTGGTGGCTCATCGGGTAGCTCATCAGGTGGCAGCCAACGACGTAGGTCTCGTCCTGAATCGTCATCGACCGGACCTCGTACCAATAGACAACGTGCGGAAATTCGCGGTGGATCACGTGTCAGCCCATCCAATAGTCGTCCCGCACAGTTCAAGCGCATGGAAAGTGTGAAGCACAGCGTATTTGGTGTAGGCACAGTTGTGGAAAGCGTTGTCACAGTGGATGATGAAGAGGTCACGGTGGCCTTCCCTGGTGTTGGCATCAAAACATTGTCGGCCTCGATGGCGGGGTTGGAGAAACTGTAAGGTAACACAGGCATCCTGCCTGTCGCTATACAATCGTCGTCACACAATCGTCGCTACACAATCGTCGTCACACAATCGTCGTCACACAATCGTCACAACAGGTAGGATGCCTGTGTTACTATCAAAAGATTGGACATATCATGGCAAAAAAGCCCAAAGACACAGCCAGCTCAACTGCTGGCGACAAACAAATTCAAGCCGAACTTGACACCTATGATCACGAAATCGACTCGCCTCCTTGGAGCCAAACCACCAAGGCACTGGTTGGGTTGACGAGCCTCTTTTTGGTGGGGTTGGTCATCTGGCGGTTCCAATCACTGTGGACCACCGTTGTTGTTGCCTTGTTGATTGCCTATCTACTCACACCACTGATTAAACTTGTCCAAAATCGTCTTGGCTTCAATCGCAGCAACTCGGTGCTGTTGACCTATTTTATCCTGTTAGGGTTGGGGATTGGTGGTATCTTTGCACTGGTCTCGTTGGCACTGAACCAATTTACAATTTTATCAGCGCAATTCCCAGACCTGCTCACACAGGCCGCCACCAATATTCAAACCTTTACCGCCTATCTGACTGAATCTATGCCATCACGAAAGTTCTCTATTGGGACATTTGATATTAGTGTCGGTCGGATATTAGATGCGCTCAACATTGACCTGGCATCCCTCCAATTTAATCTCAATTTGGAGTCGTTGGTCAGCCAAGTACTCAGCCTTATCGAACCCATCTTTAGCCGTGGTGGTTCGCTGGCAACACAGTTTGCACAGGCAACGCTCAATGTCGTTAGCCAAGGATTATTCATCTTTATTATCTCGATTTATATCGCCACAGACTTGCCCCGTTTTGACAACTTTATCAGCGACTTGGCGCATCAGCCTGGCTATCGCAAAGATGCCGACCGACTGGTTGATGAATTTGTGCGCATCTGGAACTCCTATCTACGCGGACAGGTCATTTTAGGACTGGTCATCGGTGTCATCGTCAGTGCATGTCTATTGGCATTGGGTGTCAATAATGCCTTAGCGTTGGGACTGCTCTCCGGTTTGCTCGAGTTCTTGCCCATCCTTGGCCCTGTCATTGGTACAGCCGCAGCAATTCTCGTCGCCTTTTTCCAGCCCGAAAACTATTTACAGCTCTCTGCCCTCAACTATGCACTACTCATCGGTGCGGTCATGTTTGCCATCCAGCAGCTTGAAAACAGCCTACTGGTGCCGCGCATTGTGGGTGATGCACTTGATTTGCATCCGTTGGTGGTCATGATCAGCGTTTTCATGGGCGCAGCACTGGCAGGTATTCTGGGCGCGATCTTGGCTGCACCCGTTGTTGCCACCATCCAACTGGTGGGTGGATATGCATGGCGCAAAATGTTTGACCTCGACCCATTTCCTAACCCACCGAGACATCTTCGTGACGAGCAATCGAGAGCGTTGCGGGATGCCAATGCACCCGCTTGGCAACGGGGATGGCACCGCGTACAGGGGTGGTTTGCCCCATCTCCTCGTCAAGAAGAAACAGCCCTTGCGCGAGAAGAGATCTCAGAAAAGGCGGCAAACAACACGCAGCCTAAATCCACTCAGAATACAACCAAAAAGCAACGAAACGCACGTCGCAATCGCAAAAAAAGGTAAGGGTAATACTCAATGAGTCAACTATATCCACTGGCATTTGAGCCGATTTTTAAAGACTATATCTGGGGCGGCCGTCGTCTCGAAACAGCTTTGGGGCGGACCATTCCCGATGGTATTGTGGCCGAAAGTTGGGAGATTGCGGCCCATGCCAACGGGTCGAGTACAGTTGCGGCGGGCCCACTGCAAGGGCAGACACTGGGTCAAGTGCAGGAACAGTTTGGCGTAGAGCTAGTGGGTACACGTAACCAAGCGGCCCTAGAGCAGGGACGGTTCCCACTGTTGATTAAATTGCTCGACGCTAACCGCTGGCTCTCAGTACAGGTTCATCCTGACGACGCCTATGGGTTAGCCAATGAAAACGACTTGGGCAAAACCGAAATGTGGGTCATTCTCCATGCCGAACCGGAAAGTAAAATAGTCTATGGATTCAAGTCCGGTGTCACGCGTGAAGCCTTTGCCGAGGCATTGGCAGCAGAACGCTGTGAAGATTGGCTGCACTATGTGCCTGTACAGACAGGTGATGTCGTGTTTGTGCCTGCTGGCTCCATCCACGCACTTGGGC
>JBCCFC010000836.1:0-6292 GCA_039029935.1 Chloroflexota bacterium | reverse complement strand
GTTTCAGAACTCCCTCTGTGGAGTCGTGTGTAGCATCGAAGATTGCTGGTCACAGCTCACCGACAACGACAGCGTTTCAGAACTCCCTCTGTGGAGTCGTGTGTAGCATCCGCCTACGATTTTCGCTGAGATAAACGGTCAGAAGACCTAACAACAGCTAAAAACCCTATACTGCCCCAAATTGAATGCCAAATTAAGCGTTTGTTATAGTCAAAGTGTATCATGATATCTCCTAATTCGCAAATCATATTTTGCGTAAAAAGCCCCTTGGTTTGCGAAGCGATTTTTGTGTAATTCAACACGAAAACAACGCCAAAAAGCCGTATTAGTTCCCTATAATGCATTTTAATGAATTTAGGCTCAAATGCCAACTGAGATTTGCGAAACAGTTGCCCAAATCAGCCGTGAAATAGGTGGTCAGCTAGTCAGCATTTCAGCATTTCAGCACTCTGGCTGACTAGCTGACCACCTGACTAGCTGACTAGCGGACCGGCTGACTGGCTGACCAGCTAAAGCACATCGTTGCAAAAACGGCGAAACTCACAGTTGACACATTTGCCACGCTGTTTGGTCGGTGGCGGTATCCGTTGCTGCTCAATCATCTCACGCACCTCGCTCAATTTGCGTTTGGCATCATTACGCAGCCGTGTCGTCATGGGGATGCGAATGCTCTGCTTGGTGGGAATCAGATAGATATACCCTTCATCCGCAGGCCACCCCCAACTTTCCTCCAGCATCAAGGCGTAACAAGCCAACTGCAACTTGACATTGCTTTCCGGCTTACGACGACTCAGCTTAAAATCGACCGGAATCAGACGACGCGGTTGTTCTTGCGCGAGGGCTGCATCAGGCTGCCCTTTTGCACCATCAGTCGTTTCAATCACCAAATCAAGCTGTGCGCTACAGCCATAGGTGTCCGATGTCAAGCTCACATGAAAATGCCGCTCCCCGGATGACACGCCATACGCTTTCAGGCTTCGTCTCATTTCCAGCTTGGAGACGCGGTCCTGTGCCGCATTGCCCACATCCATCTTATAGGTTCGTGGCCGGATGCCCGGTGTGCAGTATTCATAGTACACAACACGTGGGCAATAGGCATATTGTTTTAAGTCGGTCACTTGGAGTAACCATCGTTCACTCGTCACAACTCACCTCCACTTCTATACGTTGCGCCCAGTCCTGTTTGCATATCGAGTATAGAGCAATTTTGCCTGGCGATTCACCAAGCCGATCTTCAATACGCAGCATCAGTTCCTCTTGATGGTTACGGCTAAGATCTCCCATAAACGCACTATACTGCACACGGTCCAACCCATAATTGAGACAGAAGTCCGCAATTTTGGTCCGAGCCGCATCGTCGGTTATATCGTAGATTAATAGACATTTCATTGCTAAATTCCTGTTGAAGGGTTGAAAGTTGAAAGGTTGAAAAGTTGAAGGGTTGAAAGACTACCAAGCACTTATCACTAATCACTCATCATTCATCACTACCACGATGACACGAACGGTGTATATTCATCTCGCTCGTCACGCAAAAATGTTGCCAGATGACGAGCTTGCATTTGGATGATGGATTTGAGTGGGTGACGTTTGCCTTCGTAGGGTTCAGCGGCGTTGAGTCGGGCAAACACTTTTTCAGCAAGGCTACGGCGTGTTTCCTCGGTGAGCTTGTTGCGTTCATCCATGTCGATAGACGTGCCGCGGTTCAGCACGGCCATGACCGTGCGGTCTACAACGGTCTGGCGAAATTCTTCGACCAAATCAAGCACAAGACTGGGTTTACCGGGGCGGTCTACATGGACAAAGCCCGCATAGGGGTCCAGCCCAGCCAGCACCGAGGCGCGTTCGACTTGGCTGTAGAGGATGCCATAACCGTAGTTGAGTGCGCTGTTGAACGGGTCCGTTGCGCCCTGTGTCCGACGCCCCGGCCAGCCAACCTCCACACGCAGCAATTTGCCAATGGCCTGCCAATATGCCTTGGCTGCCCGCCCTTCAATCGACAACAACTGTCCTCGACACGCGTCTACAGTCTGGATCACACTGTTCGTGCGCAGTGGGTCCAGCTCTGCCAAATGCCCATGCACATCCTCGGCCAACGCGCTGACCGATTTATAGAGTTCTGGCTGCTTCTCCTTGCGATTCTTGTTCATATATTTGAGCAGGTTGACTTGATTGCGCACCTTGCCCTCAACCACACTGAAGGCAAAGGCCAACCCCGCCCGTGTGTCCTTGGCCTGTAGCTGCGCCCGCCGTGTCGCCACTGTTGCCGCCAGCCCCGCGCTGTAAAAACTGCCTACCGGATTGCCACGGCTGTCGAGGAAGTGCAAGGGGATACCCTCTTCGGCACAGGCCATGACGACGTCGCTACTGAGGCTGACGCCTTTGCCCGTGATCAGAACCGTTTCCAGATGCATGAGAGGCGCTTCTTGTCGTTTCTCTTTTTTGCAGGTGACAATGAGGCGACCACTCTTTTTGGCAATAAAGCTGCCGTATTCATCTACAATTAAGTTCGGAATTCTTGCCATAATGATTGATTCCTTTTGAAGATTTTTGATAAGGCTCCCGATTGAAGCCCACCGATTGAAATCGGTGTCTGATAAGCAAAACCTGTTCAAACAGGTTATGACGTGTACCCAGAACTGAGTCTCATCGCGCTTTAACACGTTTTTAACGTGTTTCGCTTATGACTGTGGTTTCAATCGTAGGTTTGTATTTGATATATCCCACAGCCTTTGACAACATTCTTGCCTACATGCGTAGACATCCCCCACAGCAGCCAAGGTAACAATGGCCGCCAGTCCGGAGCGTGATACGTCACCGTGCCGACAAACCCGCCCAGCCTTTGCGCTCTGTTTATGCGGTTCGAATAACCGCTGACATCCCACCAGCGAGTATTGTCCTCGACCAAGGTCACAGTATCCGCATAGGGGTAGAGATCACGGCGCAACTCAAAGTCATCGGGGCGTCCACCCGCATGTTGTGCTGAGAGATCCAGCACCCGCCGCGCCGCGTGCTTGGCAAGGGCAAAGAAGTCTGGCTGCTTGAGTGTCTTCTTGTTATTGGTCAAGCGTGTTGGGGTGCAGAATGTCACCTGTAAATGATTGTTCTGTGCCGCCAGTTGGTCCACCAGCAGATCAGCAGCGGCCATCACATCCTCATGCGTCACAGGCAGCGTTATATCCTCTACCCTATCCTCGCCTTGAGCCATCATCACATATACCTCACGCGTCACCGGATTGACTGCCTCAATCTGCTCCACCACAAACTGCCCACGCTTGGCCTTCCCCTCTGCCACACGTTGCTTACGCCCCACGCCGACCTCACCCATCCTACCGACTGCCAGAATCAGATATTGCAAATAGTCCAGCTTTTCCCCAAAGAGCGTCAGACCAAACTCAAACAGTTCACCCACAGTCAACTCATTGGGACAATCCTCAGACGGTGGCGTAATCGCATACGGACGCCGCACATCCCCTGGCTTCTTGTCCCAAGGCCCCAACTCTAGATCATGCTCCACCGTCAACAGTTGACAAACCGGGCAGAGCGCACGATGCAGCGGGTCTGTCTCCTCGCGTTGCCACTGCGCGCAGAAGGTTCTCCGCAGCACATCGGCAAAGGCTCCCCGCAGCGCGCTGCCCTTGAAGCTGTTGAACTGGATGGGGTTGGTGACGCGTAGGATGAAGCGGAGGTGGTGGGCGGTGAGGGGAATGTGGGGGTGTGGGGGTGTGGGGGTGTGGAGGTGTGGAGGTGTGGGGGTGTGGAGGTGTGGGGGTGTGAGGGTGTGATGGTGTAATTGCGTAATGGTTTGCATAATTGGTTTCTCCTTGGAAAAGTTGAAGAGTTGAAGAGTTGAAGGGTTGAAACGTTTGTCTCATCATCTATTCACCCGTCACCCACTCACCTCGTCAATCCGCTGGTAGAGCGTATAGCTGCGACTGCTGCGCTCTATCTTATAGGGTACGACGATGTGACGAAGGAGCCGGTCTTTGCCTATCGTTATCCCCTTATCCGAGTAGATGTCTACTTGTTCAAAGGTGAGTTTATTAGAGCAGTCATCCATGATCTGGAGTGTACCCTGAATGGAAAAGGCAAGTTGCTCATCGTTGACAATCGTTAGGTCGCTGGGTAGCTCCTCTTGATAGATAGGTGGTGGGATTAGCTGAAAAAAGCCGCCACGTCTGCCAAAGTAATTGATGTTCAACAATAGCTCTTCTAACCAAGGTCGCCCTTGTATCTCATGCCACCCCAATGCAATCTGGAATTGCCCAGAAAAATGTACATACTCACGATAACCGATATTTTTCTGGAATGGGCCTGCATCAGGTTGGGTCATATCTTGCTTTTTTTTCGGGTCTTTCCGTCTTGGTCTAAGAATCTTTTGAAATAGATTGGATACTACAGCATAGGTTGATGGCTTCATCGCCACTGTCAGATCACGAATCATAGGCCATTGAGCTTTTGCCTGTTCAAGCCCTTGGACACGACAACATGCATCTAACAACGCCATCTTGACTACAAACGGTGTTGGCGAAAGTAACGTCTTTCCACCGGATGCGGTTGCTGTGCTTTGCCTGAGTGAAAACAATGTAACAGGTTCATAGTCTGCAATTAACCACATAGTTTGCCTCGTTTATGGTTATAAATTTTGGACGGCCCGTTGGGATATTACGTATTTTTCTATTCATCCCAACGGTCTAAACAACCCTATGATGTCTGTGCCACATCCAATGTATATGGTGTTGCCAATGGGATCAACCCTGCAAGTTCACTGGCAAATTCACCAATGGATGAAAATCGAATGACCTTGATAGCATCTGGTCGTAACCCGTTAAATGCGCTGCTTACCTTGTTGATATCATCCACAAAGCTTTCCTTGAGTGGTGAGATACAAGGTGCAGGTATCACGTTATGGCTGACAGTGATTACACCATTGAGATTAACGATATGCGGGTTTTGTGTACTGCGCATTGCACCAGCAGGCTCGATAAATGTATAGAGTACACTCTCCAACAGCGTTTTGAGACGAACTGCGCGCTCTACCTCATCAATGGCGTATCGTTGTGCTAAGTCATTAAACCCGATGCGTGCTGCCTCAATATTCAGAACAATGGCATAGATGCCCGACGAAGCTGGGCGATGAAAGATATTCTGCCCTACATTGGAGCCACTGCTATCCCCTGTGTCGTCGCTCTTTTTAGATGTTTTGTGTTCATGCACATATTTGGCATGAAAGTACGAGTCCGTCTCGACTTTATTTGGTAAACCGACTGCCCAGCCAAACTCGACAACGCTTTTCCGTGCTAGTGAACGGTTGTCAGCAGTCACTAAAGTACCTTCCATATCGGTCACAGCACAATGCTTGAGGATAATATCAAGTTCTTTAATTTTGTCTTTATCTTTTACTTTTTTAAATTCGTGAAACAAATTGGTTTTGGCTTCGATGTCAAAATTGACACGATTGGCGTTAAAGCTTCGTGCGCCATCAGACAGTGGGAGGTTTGCATCTAAAGAGAGGCGATGGAGATGCTCTGCTTGGATGTGCTTGAACATATCGCCAGAAACCGCGTTGACATTGTACATGTAGCCGTCCTCGCCCATGATATTGACCATACGAGTTTGAATCTGGTTGCCTTCACCACCCTCATTGTTAAGCGAGTGCATGTTCATGGTCACCTGTGTGCAGATAGATAATGAGTAAATTGGTTGTGTATTTAACATTGTATCGATTCCTTATTTTTGTGAATTAACCTAAATCTGTTGTCGTAGCAGCTATGTATTATCATTCATTTCATCAGACTCAGCCGTGCCTTCTGCCTCGCCTTCCTTGGGTTTCCAGTCGCTGGCATACCCGTAGGCCACCAGCAGATTACAGACGACCTTTGAACCAAATTCATCGACCAGTTCTGTCAATGCATTCAGATCGTCAACGTGGACATTGAAGCGTCGTGGCCTTTTCTTGTTCTCGCGCAGTTGTGCGTTCTCTGCATTGTAAAGATAGATAAAGGCTGAAACCTCAGCCAGAAAATCATCTGGATACGCCGACTTACGGATCAATTGCTGCCCCAAGCCATAGCGAATATCCACAACAGGTTTCTCTCCATTGGCCTTACGCCGCTGTGGTGTGACCGTACTGGTACGGATGGCATGGGCGACTTTCAAAAAGCCCTCATTTTTGACAATAGGGCTATATTTTTTGCTTTCCGTTTCATTTGTGTTCATGATTAAAATCTCCAATGTTGATGTTGAAAACGGGCGGACAACTAGATGTTGCTCACGTTGTTTTTGATGATAC
>JBCCFC010000835.1:0-6293 GCA_039029935.1 Chloroflexota bacterium | reverse complement strand
TCGACCTTCAGCGCGTGGCGCTCGGGGCCGGAGACCCGGGCGGCGCGGGCGAGGTTGTTGAAGATCTCGTCGTAGTAGGACCGGACGTGCTCGGCGCCGGCGCGCAGCGAGACGTGCAGCACCTTCTTGCCGCGCAGCAGGCGGTCCAGGGCGATGTGGACGAGGAAGGGGCTCTTGCCCACACCCGGACGACCGACGACCGCACCCAGCTCACCGGGAGCGAGGCCACCGTGCAGGGACTTGTAGAAGACCTGCATGGGGCTGCGGTCCAGGATCAGATGCTCGTTCATGGTGAACCTCCGAGGGACTGGAGGCACCGCGCAGCGTCAGCTGGCGGCGCGCTCCTCCTGGTACTTCTTGATCAGCTCCTCGGCGACGGCGTCAGGGGCCTTCTGGTACCGGGAGAACTCCATGGTGAACTCGGCCTTGCCCTGCGTCGCGGAGCGAAGCCCGGTCGCGTAGCCGAACATCTCGGACAGCGGCACGTCGGCCTCGACCGAGGAGAAGCCGTCGGCCTCTGTGGTGCCGACGACCATGCCGCGGCGCTGCATCAGCGTCTGGACCATCTGGCCGTGGAACTCGGTGGGGCCCTCGACGGACACCTTCATCACCGGCTCCATCACGATGGGCTTGGCCCGGGAGTAGACCTGGCGGAAGGCGCCGCGGGCGGCGGCCTGGAAGGCGTTGTCCGAGGAGTCGACGGCGTGGGAGTTACCGTCGTTGATGGTGAAGCGCAGCCCGGTCACCTTGGCGCCGATGAGCTGGCCCTTCGACATCATGGACTTGAAGCCCTTGTCACACGCGGAGATGAACTCCCGCGGGATGACGCCGCCGACGATCTTGTCGACGAACTCGTACTCTTCCTCGACGGGCTCCACGAATGTCCGGCGGTGTCACCCGTACACTGATGGCTGAATTTTTACCTCAAGATAACGACGATGGCGCATCCTTTTCACGACGAGAACGTGTGCTGGAGATACGCGTCGATAGTACCCGTATGGGCGAAGGGCTGCTGCCTGATAAGCTGAACACGATCATCCCATTGACTCGTGCCGATGCGGTCGTCACCCGGACCTTTGAGCTGGAGATGGAAGAAGGTGAGGAAGAAGGCGATGGTGGCGTTGCGATGGACGAGATGTTTAGCATCAACGGGCAACCCATGAAGATGGACGTGATTAATGAGCGCGTCAAGAAAGGGGACGTGGAAATTTGGCGTATTACGGGTGAGGACATGGACCATCCATTCCATATGCATGGCACCTCATTCCTGATCCTCTCACAAGATGGCAACCCACCTGAGCCTGCCGATCAAGGGTGGAAAGATGTCGTGGTGGTGGGCGATGGCTGGACCGACGTGATCATGCGCTTTGATTACGAAGCGACAGAGGCATACCCATACATGTACCACTGTCACATTTTGGAGCATGAGGATCATGGCATGATGGGGCAGTTTACGGTTATGTAGTGGCTATTACTGTTGAATCTGCCCTCGCCAAACCAGATGAACGCGGCAGAGCATCGGCCATTGTCTTCACAGGCTTTACACTTGCAACAGCCTGAAACGCCCGGATATCACCACTGATACACTGGTGTAAATTCGCTTCAATCTGTTCCACCGTGCCATGCGACTGGACTCTGGAGAAATCCCACCGCATGACGATATATTGATTGCGGAGCGGCGTCGGGGATTGCCCAATGGCTAAATGTCCAAACAGATGCTCAAACTGATCTGCCTTGGCTGCATTGTAATAATCCATCAGCGTCGATATCCAGAGGCTCTTGCCAAAGCGGTGCGGGCGACTAATGAGCGGTTCCTGTCCCTACTCATCAATACTCGTTTTGGCGTCGAGTGTAGTTACCGGCAGAAGAATCTTTGTCGGATTCGTTCTAGGCCGTTCCACAAAATAAAATGTCCACATTAGGCTATCGAGAAACATCTTGGTATTGTCTCCGCTATTTTCCCCCGCCTCCCCAACTCTACCCTTTGTGATCTACCGGATTTATATGAGAGGAACATAACCATGACCATTTGGAGAGACTACGCATCACAAATCAACGATCAATTCAATGCCCAACGCTGCGCACTATTGATTGTCGATGTGCAACACTCATTCTGCGCCCCCGATGGCGTCACGGGACGCAAGCATGCCAACACGCAGATGCAGACATTGCCAGACAAAATCAATCGCTTTGTTGACGAGTTCCGGCAGCGCGGTGGCTTGCCCGTGTACATTAAGTCGATACCCGATCAGGCCAATGCAAGCCCCACGGACAGATGGTTAAATACGCTGAAAGGACATATGCGCCCCGCCGTCAGCACCGATCCATCACTCGATTTTTATGGACTGGACATCCCCGACAACGCCGTTATCGTGGAAAAGAAGAGCGATGGCTTTGCGCATACCAACTTAAAAGAAATCCTCACACAGCACAATATTGACACCGTGCTGGTCTGCGGTGTACGCACCGAAATCTGTGTCCGTCGCACGGCAGAACGCAGTGCATCCGAAGGCTATTTGGTCTTTGTGTTGCGTGATCTTTGCGCCACCCGTGATGCGAATGACGACCACGCTGACCAAGCGTTGATGTTCCTCAATGCATACACGGGTGTTGTTCTCGATACGCAAAGAATGAATGAACTTTTCGCAATTGTTTGAATCAACAGGATACTAAATCAGTTCAAAGAACCGCTCTAACTCCGTATCCGGTACTTTTGTGCGGAACTCTGCCTCTTGCGTTTCACGCGAAAGCGCAAATGCTTCGACAAAGGCATCGCCCAACCATTGGCGCGCAAATTGCGAGTCACGCAGATTGGCGATGCTTTCTAGGATGGTCGTCGGAAATTGGATGGCGGGGTCAACCTCCTGTGCAAAGCCATTGCCCACAACCTCTTCCAGTGGCTCAATCTGTTGCTCAATCCCGGCCAAGCCAGCGGCAACAATGCCCGCCACCGCCAGATAGGGGTTGATGTCCGAGCCGGGCTGACGGTTTTCAATGCGCAGTGAAGATGCGCTTGTCCCCACCACGCGGAAACAGCAGGTACGGTTTTCAAAGCCCCAAGCCCCATGCATCGGCGAGAACGTCTCTGGGGCAAAGCGACGATAGGCGTTGATGGTGGGTGCAAAGAGCAGGAAGATTTCGCGCGTATAACGTTGCAGGCCACCTAAAAAGTAGCGCATGGTTTGCGACATGTTGTGTGGATTATCAGCGTCAAAGAACACAGGGGTGTCATCCGTGTTGAGCAGCGAAATATGAATGTGTGTGCTTTGGCTATCAGCCTGCTCAGACCAGCGTGGCATGAACGTAATTAGTTGTCCATTGCGCATCGCCAATGAACGCAACATATTTTTGAAAACGACACCCTGATCCGCCCCTTCCAGCCCATCCTGTGGACCCAAACACACTTCCATAAAGCCCGCACCGATCTCTTCATGTGCTGTAATCATGTTGATATTGAGCGATTCGCAAAGCTCGATAACCGCTTCGTACCAATCCGACTGCACGGTTTGATAGGGGAGCAAACAGTTGCTGGCAAGAGGTGTTGCCGGTTGCAAATTGCGGAAGCCTTTCTCGCGAATGGATTCAGCCGTTTCATTAAACAACGTATACTCAAACTCGAAGCCATAACGCGGTACAAACCCCATTGCCTCACCCTTTGCGAGGACACCTTTCAGGATGCTGCGAGGACAAATTGCGCTGGCCTCGCCCGTAAAATTTGCCAAATAGAGCAGGTTGCGATGGGCTGCTTCCCAAGGCACAGCACGTCCCGAATCGGGGTCAACCTCTAGGATGGCATCATGAAAATCAGCGTCATCATCGGTCACACCCGGCATCCCCAAGATGGCATCGGTCGCGTCCAATGCCAAAAATGCTGGCGCGGCCCCTGTCCCCGATTGGAGTGCCGACAAAAAGCGTGCGCGTGACACAAGTTTGCCCCGTAGAGCCCCATTGGTATCGGGCAAGGCAATGGTGACATAACGAACGTCATTGTCAATCATGGATTGTTCGATTTCGGCCAGTTTCTCTGGTGTGATCATGGTTTTCTCCGTGTGTATATGTTTCATCAGCAGTCAACCTATAATTTAGGTACTATTCTGCCTCCTAATTTAAGTTTCTGTTGCGCGGTATAGTGTCACCACAAATTCTAAGTCAGTTTCTTCAAGTTTCGGTTCGGGTAGCCCTGCTGCCTTTGCCTCTGCCAAAACGCGCATAATACCCGTGCCAATTTGTGTCATCAGCCCTAATTTCCCCATAAACGACGTCAAAATTGGGTTACGTTCAACATGAATCCCCATACGGATATTGTCAATCGTGATACCGTTGGGCAGACGACCGGGACTGTGAATTTCCAATCGATCATCAAAAAGCATCACTCGAATCGTGGATGAATAGGAGTAATCTCGATGGACCAATGCATTAATGATGACTTCACGGACCATCGTCATGGGCATCTCATACATTACCTCGGGTTGATAGCTACGAATTGTGCCGTTGCGCTTGAGGTGTAGACCAATCACTGTCAGAATAGACTCTAACTGGTCAGGCAGTCGCCCTTCAATCGTCTTGCGATCCAAAATGACATTGCCTGCAAAATTGCCTTCAAAGGACGCAAATTCAATTTTGGCGGTTGGAAGATGATATTGAGGGGTGCTCGCAAAAAACAGTGCCCCAGCGACGGTCAACTCATCTTCGGCCATTGCCTTCAAATTGTTTAAATATAAGCGGTACTCTTCATTGCGACGCAGGCTATCGACCTCAATCCGATACCCAGCACGTAAAAATTTATCCAATGAAAAGCTGTCAACATCCTTTAAACTGCTGGCTGTAATTGATAATTCATCGTAGTGTAATGCACCAGAGTTGATAAACATCCGTTGGATTTCCAAGCGTGAGGCCAAACGCTTGCCTGCATTGACGCGGATGTAACATTGTCCACGTTGAGTTTGATAAGGACGGTCCACCCCCCGAGCAACACGCACTGCCAAAATAAGTTTGTCTTGGTAAGGAACATTTTCGATATTCACAACGGCAGGTGGACTGATATTGTTCATCAACACTTGGTCGATTTTTTGTCGCATTGCATCTGGGTTATCAACGCCTGAAATTTGACCATCATCGTCAACGCCAATGAGTAACACCCCGCCATCTGTATTGAGAAAAGAGACCAACGTCGCAGAAAGGGCATCAGTATGCACTTTTGCAGACTTGAATTCAGTGTATAATGTCTCACCTTCAGTAATCCGTATACTAAGTTGTTCTGCTGTCAAAATGGAACTCATGCCATCAATCTCCTTTCCCAATCACTATTTGCCGCTTTTTCGCCAATATGCACTATGGTAGTCAATCTCAATAATCTCGTCGGTAATCCCATGCGCTTGACGATAGTCCAGCACCGCTTCCTTCTCGCCACAGATTTGGTCCAACCCCCAATCGTCAATGATGAGATATCCGCCGACACTAAGCTTGGGATAGAGATGAGCCAGTGTGTCCTGCGTAGATTCATAATAGTCGCCATCCAACCGTAGCACCGCCAACTGCTCAATCGGTGCTGCTGGCAATGTCTCACTAAACCAGCCAGGCAGAAATTGCACCTGTGCGTCCAGCAGTCCATACCGCTCAAAATGCCCTTGAACCGTTGCCAAATCGACCGCAAACCGATCCAACTCGATGACGGTTGACGCATAATACATGCCTTCATCCAAGGAGTTGGCAGGCGGCTCCGGCAACCCTTGAAATGAGTCTGCCACCCAGACGGTGCGGTCTGTCACCCCATGCGCTGCCAAAATGCCACGCATCAAAATCGCTGCCCCACCCCGCCATGTGCCACACTCTGCAATGTCACCCGGAATGTTCTGTGCGAGACAGTCCTCAATACAAACCTGGATGTTGTCGAGCCGCGCACGACTGGACATGGTGAGCGCATCGCCAAACCAGAAGTGCTGTGACCATGCTGCGTTTTGGTCTGATAACGTTTGTGGATTGATGACACTGTCAGGAACCTCGCTGTTTAGGGCATTCATGATGCTTTTCTTGAGTTGTTCGATATATAGTTGTGATACCTTTAACATAATGGATTATTACTTTCAATTGATATAATTTGAACTATGCCGAAAATCCTATAGAAAAGTAGCTGATTCGTCAAGTCTCTGCGCGTGTCACGGACAAAACTTGTCAGTCAAAACAGTTTACTGTAGAGTATAGTAAAGTTTTAAGGTGAGCCGAGACCTGCCGGAGGTGTTAAATTTTTTGTAAAATTTAAAACCATACGGGGGTGGGTAACACCAGCGGTGGTT
>JBCCFC010000834.1:0-6307 GCA_039029935.1 Chloroflexota bacterium | reverse complement strand
GCTCTCGTAAGATTCTTACATGGGCTTTCGGTGTCTTTCGCTCTGGCAACGAATTTAATCCCCGACTTGCCTCTCCCAAAGTCAAATCCACCCCCTCTGCTCAACCCGTTTAATGGCCGTTCCTGCTAGGTTTTTCCTAGTCTGAACTTGATTCCGTTTCTCTGATTTTCGTCAATTCTCCCTTTTTTATCATTTTGGGGCTTGACAAAAATGAGAGAATCTACTGACCTACCGATTACCGACCTACTGAACACCGTTGACACTACTTACTATCTATCATTTCTGGAGGAAAAAAATGAAATATCTATTGGAAATTGAAATTGATTTGCCACGTGACCGTGTGATTGAATTGTTTGACAATCCCGATAATATGGCGAAATGGCAACCGGGGTTTGTTAGTATGGAACATCTGAGTGGCACACCTGGTGAGGCTGGTGCTAAGTCGCTGCTCAACTACGAAATGGGCAAACGTGTGGTGGAGATGACCGAAACCATCGAGTCTCGCAATCTGCCCGATGAGTTTATTGCGATTTATGAAGCCAAAAAGGTGTGGAATCGTATTGTCAATAATTTCATTGCACTTGATGATAACCGCACGAAATGGGTCTTTGATTGCGAGTTCAAAATGGGCGGCGTAATGGGTGTGATTTCCAAAGTGATGCCAGGTATGTTTAAAAAACAATCGCTAGAGAATATGCAGCGGTTTAAGGAGTTTGCGGAGGGTTCTAGCACAACATAGTGTCGCGGATTTTGGGATCGCGGATTAGTGCTGAAACCAATCCACGATCCCAAAACCCGCGACACTATTTCTTACCGAGGCGCATACACCCCCGCATCCACCAACGTCGGACTCTGCGGTTGCCCCACAACCAACTGACCATCCTGCACAAATCCTTCTTCACGCCCCGACAGCTCAACAATCAGCCGCTCACGCCAACGTTGAACCCGCGCTGGTTGTGCCTGTGACATATCTCGCAATTCTGTTGGGTCTTCGTCTAAATCAAAGAACAGCTCACGACCTGTCTGTGGATGCCAGACATACTTTTCATGTCCATCTGTAAGCCACTGGTTGGACTCCTTCCCGCTCACGTGTTCACCATGCAGATATGGCCGCCAGCCATCAGTCTCTTGACGACAGAGAGGCAGGATGCTTTGGCCGTCGATAGTATCGGGTACATCGGCCTCGGCCAATTCGCAGAAGGTGGGCAACAGGTCGCGTAACTCGACAACCTGATCGACCTGATGGGTCGTCTGTGCCGCTGTGGATGACTGCGCCCATTTACCCGTTTTGGGCAGACGCAAAATGAAAGGGAGACGGGCAGAACCCTCATAGGGATAGGCTTTGGCAATCAAATTATGGTCATAGAGCATTTCACCATGATCGGCGGTGAAGAGGATAACCGTGTTGTCCAGTACACCCGCTTCATAAAGAGCCATAAACATGCGGTTCAGGTGATGGTCGATGCAAGTAATTTGCGCGTAGTAAGCACGACGAGCAATATCAATCTCATCCTGCCGTGTCGGAATGGGGCTATCAAGGCCACGAACGGGGAGGGCATCATTGGCCCAGTCACCCATAAACGGGGTCGGCAAGTCTTTGTGTATGTAGCGGTCGAGATAGTGACCCGGTGGGTCTAATGGCGGGTGTGGACGGTGATAGGACATCATCAGGAAAAAGGGCTTGGTTGTGTCACGACGACGCAGAAAGTCGATGCTCTGTGTTGTCACCCATGCACTGGGATGGAGCATTTCTTCATATGCCCAAGGACGCGCAACATAGCCATTGCACCCAACACCTGTATCCACATGGTCAACCTCATGCTGACCCAACTTTTCACGCAGCCAAGGCGTATAGTCATCCATCAACCCCGGATCATCACGTTTCACCCGTTCGCGATGCAGATAGCCATCATGTAGCACGACGTTGTGAAACCCAAGGAGATTGCGTGACGGGTGAGTATGCATTTTGCCTACACACTGCGTGTGATAACCTGCGTCCGCCAGCAGCCCAGGCATCGTTACATCATATCTCCAGTCCACGCGATCATTGTAACCCACAAAGCCTGTATGCCGTTGTGAAAGCCCCGTAAACATGGTCGCGCGGGCAGGAACACAGGTGGGTGTCGCTGCATAGGCGCGGGTAAAGTTGATACCTTCGTGTGCCAGCCGGTCAAGATGTGGTGTCTCAACGATGGGATGCCCAGTGAAACCAAGGCAGTCAGCGCGCCATTGGTCAACGCAAATAAAGACGATGTTTGGTCGTTTATCTGTTGTCATAGTGTGTGGTCCTGTTATTTAATCCATCAAATCAAAAAGCTAGTCAGCATTTCAGCTAGTCAGCCAGTCAGCCAGTCAGCTAGTCAGCTAGTCAGCTTGTGTGCTGAAGTGCTGACTAGCTTTTTCACTCAAATACAACAACGCCACGCCCGATTTCACCGGTCAGCATATCATCAATGGCCTGATTGATTTGGTCGAGCGCATAGCGATGTGTAATCAGTTGATCAATCGGTAGTTTACCATCCACACACAAATTGCAAAACTGATTAAAATCGCGCGGGTTGTGTCCCGAACCATAAAACGACCCAATAATTGTCTTCTCATCGCGGTTGATGATCCGACCGTCAAGGCTGAAACTTGTCCCCGGTGCGGTCATCCCAACAAAGACAACCACGCCACCGGGTCTTGTGGCATCCAAACAGGCTTGTTGCAATTTGGGATTGCCCACGACCTCGAATACATAGTCAGCACCACGTCCCTCAGTCAAGTCACGAATCGCATCATTGGCATCCGGTCCCGCCATCACAAAATCAGTCGCACCAAACTGCTTGGCTATCGGCTCTTTGGTGGACACACGGTCAACCGCAATGATCCGACCGGCACCCGCCAGCGATGCCCCCATAATGACGCTCAGACCAACACCGCCTACGCCGAACACAGCGACACAACTGCCAGACTTTACTTGCGCACGGTTAATGACCGCGCCAATGCCTGTTGTCACACCACAGCCAACCAAGGCAGCGACATCAAAAGGAACCTCGTCTCGAATCACCACACAGAATTCTTGTGGGACGACCGAATAATTCGCCCACGTTGCGATAGATGCCAGATGGCGATAGGGTTGCCCAGCCTTTGACAGACGACAGGTTTCATCAAGCATGGTCCCGGGCCAAATAGCATACTGGTACGCGGTACACAAATTGGTTTGATCGTTTTGGCAGTAGAAGCATGTACCACAATGGGGCAACCAATTCAGAATGACATGATCCCCCACCGACACAGCCGTGACATTATCGCCAACCTCAACAACCGTACCCGCCCCTTCATGACCAAGTACACAGGGCAATACCTGCGAGGCATCGCCCGTAATGACGTGATAATCACTATGGCAGACACCCGCCGCACCCATCTTGACCAACACCTCACCCGCCTGTGGGGGAGCCAAATCCAACGTTTCCACCTGTAGTTTTTCATTGAGGTTGTAAAGGACCGCCGCTTGAATCTTCACCGATGTTCTCCTTGATGTAAAAGCAAGTAGGTCGGTAGGTCAGTAGGTCAGTAGGTTGGTAGGTCGGTAGGTCGGTAGGTCGGTATTCAGTAGTTCAGTACCGACTCACCGAATACCGACTCACCGAATACCGGGGAACCCTCTGGGTTCACCGAACACCGACCCACCGGATACCGGGGAACCCTCTGGGTCCACCGAATACCGACCTACCGACTCACCGAATACCGACCTACTGGCACGTGCCTAAATACTCAATCGATATCCGGCTAACCGAAGACGCACCACCCATGCTCTGTACAATCGTCTCAAAGCCGTATCCACCAGGCTGACGACCGCGCCAACAGAATGTGTAGCTGGCTGGCAGCGTGACATCATATGACCCAAAGCCAAACAGCTGACTGGTCTGCCCAAAATCAGTGGCACCAATGCGTACACGCCCTGTCCCGCTCACGCTGACTTTATATTCACCCGGTATGATGTAGGGGTAATCGCTATTGCGACAGTACGGCCCATAGACCATGCGGTAGTTGCGTGGACAATTGGCAAAGTTACACTCGCTCACAAAACCACTACAGAAGTAGGCATTCTGACCACGCACATTATTACTTGGATTGTCATTAAAGAGCGATGTCGCCTGTGGTGCAGTATAGGAGAAGGTGGCTGTAGCACGATCCGCAAAATCACTGGTCGCAATCATAATCGCTAAACGGCCTGTGAGAATGGGTGAACCATCAGGCCATGTGCCAGGCATGGTGAAATTGCCAGAGAAGTTGCCACGAGCGTCCGTGCGTATGGTTGCCAACGAATCGGGATCACTGCGCCCATCGCGATTCGAAACCAAACCAGCCAGATAAATGCCCAATGTTGTATTAGCAGGGAATCCGCCACCATTGAGGGCAATGACTGTCCCCTGTGTACCCGATCTTGGATTGATCTGCAACGTGGGTCCATCAAAAACGTCTGGTGTGGGTGTCGGTCCCGTCGGCTCATAGTCAAAGGATGTCCCTGCCTCCGTGCTAAAATCGTCGGTCGCCACCAAAATCAAGATACGGTCATCCGTAATGGGTGTCCCATCCGGCCAATTGGCAGGCATATCAAAGCTCATCGAATAGCGACCAAAGCTGTCTGTACGCAATGTCGCATACACCATGAGTTCGCCAAAGCCGACCTGACCATCGAATTTACCCAAATAGAGCGTAACATTGGTATTGGCGGGGAAGGTATCGCCCCAAACGTGAACGGGTGTACCAGCACCACCTTCATCAGGCAGGATTGAGATCGTGGCGGGTGAAAACACACCTGATGAACCAGACTGTGACTGTGGAGATTGCGACTGGGGCGACTGTGACTGGGGCGACTGTGACTGTGGAGATTGAGCTTGTGGTGCTGGCGTCCACGTTGCTGTGCGCACAGGCGTCCGTGTCGGTGTACTGGTTGGTCGTGGTGTATTGGTTGGCGGTGGTGCGGCTCGTTGCCCCAAATACTCAAAGCTGGTGGTGGCACTCACCTCAAAATCACGTGTGGCAATCAAGAAAGCCAGCCGTCCAGGTGCAATGGCAACGCCATCCGGCCATGTGGATGGAATGGCAAGGTCAAAGCGATAGAAGCCCTGCGGGTTGGTTCGAGCCGTGGCATAGACGGTGGCGGGACGACCATCCCGTGTGCGGTTGATGATACCCGCAAGGTAGAGATTCACATTCGTGTTGCCAGGGAATCCACCACCCCAGACAATGACCTGTGTCCCCGCTGTGCCTTCGTTGGGTCGTACTAGTGCATATGGATTGGCGATGGGTGCAAGCGTGGGCGTTGGCGTTGCTGTCGCAGGTCGCGGTGTTCGCGTAGGCGTTCGTGTTGGCGTAGGTGGTGGGGCTGCGTAATTGTAGATGGCACTGGCTTCCGTACCAAACCCACTGGTCGCCACCAATAACAACACACGGCTACTGGGCAATGGTCTACCATCCGGCCATGTCTCCGGCGTAACAAAGGTCATGCTATAGTTACCAATGCTATCGGTACGTGTGGTGGCATAGACCTTGGGCTGACCCCCATCTCGACCCACCTGCCCACTAAAGGTTGCCAAGTAAAGATTGACTGTCGTATTGGCTGGGAAACCACCACCAAAAACAGTCACCTGAACATTGGGGCCACCACCCGATGGGCTGGCTTCGGCATAGGGGCGACGTGATCTTGTGGATGTGGGTAAAGGTGTATTCGTTCTTGTCGGCGTCACAGTTCTCGTGGGCGTATGGGTTCGCGTCGGTGTCGCCGTCGCCGCCGTAAAGCTAAAGGTGTCAGTGGCACGTAGGCTAAAATCACTGTTTGCAACCAAGACTGCAATGGCCCCCGTCGCAATTGGCGTCCCATCCGGCCACGTACCGGGCATGGTAATACTCATGCTATAGTTACCCGCACTGTTGGTTGTCGTTGATGCATAGGCATCAGGGTCATCTGTCCCCGAACGAATGCTGACAATGCCCGCAAGATAGAGGCTTACACGCGTATTCGCAGGAAAGCCACCACCACTGACCGTGATACGTGTCCCCGCCGTACCACTTTGCGGCGAAACATTGGCAAACACCCCGATAGCATCCGGTGTGGCCGTTGGCGCAGGCTGCCCCCCACGCGCTTGAACCGTGCGCGTGGCACGAGACTGCTGCTCAAGTTGCGACGGGTCCGCCTTTAACAGCCCAGAATTGGCACTGGCGACTGCACCAAAAAGCGTTGTGAGCATAATCAGCGCAGCAAACACCACTATATATTGACGAACAAACAATGAAGCACATATCATCGTTTCAGACAAAT
>JBCCFC010000833.1:0-6309 GCA_039029935.1 Chloroflexota bacterium | reverse complement strand
CTATTACGTTCCGAGAGAAGAATTAATCGAGAAAGCCTATACGCAATTACTGGGTGAAGACCCTGACATTGGTGGGCATTACATCACCGTCTGGGCACCGCGTCAGACGGGGAAAACGTGGGTCATGGGACAGACACTCTATCGCTTGAAACGTAAAACAGAGTTCGATACTGTCAAAATTAATTTACAAGATTTCAAGGGACTTTCGACAAATGAGGTATTTCGAGAAATTGCAAAAGAGTTAGAATGGGCATTAGGTAGATCACTTCCATCAACGAATGATTCAAGGGCATTTACCTATCTATTTTCAGAGGAAGTTCTCGATAAGCCACTAATTCTGATTCTCGATGAATTTGATATCTTTGAACCAGAGACGATTGATGCCATTGCCAATGTTTTTCGAAATATTTATATTGCTCGTAACGAACAAGCTGACAAACATACAACCGAAAAAAGATATTTGCTACATGGTGTTGCGCTCATCGGTGTACGCTCAGTTTTGGGTGTTGAAAATGTCAAGGGTTCGCCTTTTAACGTCCAACGCAGTGTCAAAATTCCCAATCTCACCTATGCCGAGGTCAAGAGCATGTTTGATTGGTACACACGTGAGACAGGTCAGGTAGTGGCGCAAGAAGCACTTGACCAACTTTATTATGAGATGAGTGGGCAACCTGGGCTGACAAGTTGGATGGGTGAGTTACTGACGGAGACGTACAACGACAACCCCAATACACCCATTACGGCCAGATCATTTGAAATCGCCTATGCTGCGGCCACCAAAGTCCTACCAAACAACAATATACTCAACATTATCAGCAAGGCCAATGACCCTGAATATCGACCAACCGTGCTTGAATTTTTTCGCACACAGGCGCCTGTGCCATTCACCTATGATGATCGCCATCTAAATTATCTCTATACCAATGGGGTCATCGACCAACAGAAAGTCAATGAGACAGAGTATCGTGTCAAGTTTGCCAATCCGTTTGTCCAAAAACGTCTCTTTAATTTCTTTGCGCGTGATCTCTTTGGCAATCTCGGTGTGCTCCATGATCCCTTTCTCGATTTGGATGATACCATTACCGATGATAGTCTGAATGTCACCAAATTATCTCGTCATTACGAAGCCTATGTACAGCTTTATCGCGATAACTTGTTTAGAAACGTCCCAAGACGCGCAACCGATGAACGTGTCTATGAAGCCATTTATCACTTTAGCTTCTATCGCTATTTGACGGACTTTCTCTATAGCTATGAAAGCCGAGTATTGCCTGAATTTCCAACGGGAAATGGCAAAGTTGATCTGCTGATTGAGCATGGTGGACGCATCTACCCCATTGAGGTCAAAAGCTTTGCCAATCGACGTGAATATCGGAAGGCACAGACACAGGCTGCGGAATATGCGCAGCAACTCAAGTTGGACCATATTGCACTGGTCTTTTTTGTGGAAAAAATTGACGAAAAACAACGGCAAGAATTAGAAGTCAATCATATTGACGCTGAAACGGGTGTTACAGTCGAGGTTGTCTTTATTGCAACAGGTTAAACTAATATCTATATTTATATATTTTTTAATTTCGGGAGAAAACAATGCAAACTCAAAAAACATTGAGTCGTCGTACATTTTTAAAGGCCAGTGCCTTTACGGTTGGTAGCGTGGTCTTGGCGGCGTGTGCGGCACCAGCGGGTGCGCCATCTTCTGGTGGTGATGGTGGTGGCGAGGCCAGTGCAGAGGCTGTTTCATTGCGCCTGTCTGCGTGGGCAGATGTGCAGGATGCCGTTGTCTATGAGAACATGGTCAACGCCTATCACGAAACCGTAGAAGGTGTTGAGGTTTCGGTTGAGCAGTATCCGGGTGGGTACTATGAGAAGATTCAGGCCAATTTTGCGGCGGGTGACTCGGCTGACATCCTCTACATGCAGGGCTGGCAATGGCAAGCGTATACAGAGAATGGCGTTCTGGTTGATCTGAGCGACTATATCTCCAATGATGGTGTTGAGGCTTTCTTCCCAGGCGGTGAAAACTATGACAACCAGACATTGTGGCAGGGTGGTCGTTATATGACACCAACGGATACAGGCGCATTGGTGGTCTACTACAACAAAGACCTCTTTGACAAACAGGGCGTTGCCTATCCAGAAGCAGGCTGGAAATGGGAAGACTTCCAACAGATGATTTTGGACCTCTCACATGAGGATGATGGCACCAAGTATTATGGCTGGGGTCAGGCACAGGGGTGGAATGGTGCGTATGGCCGCAACACCAACTTTATGCGTCGCAACGGCCACATCGAATGGGACCAGATCACAGAGCCAACCACAGCCGATTGGGATCACCCAGACATTGCATCTGCACTTCAGTTCTTGGTCTATGACGCCATTGCCAATGACTGGTCGCCAGGCCCCGCATTGATTGAAGGCGGTGGTGTAGGGTTGGATACAGGCCGTGTTGCCATGTATCTGGAAGGACCTTGGGCGATGCCACGCCTGCAAGGTGAGCTAGCAACAACCGAAGAAGGCATCAACTTTGATGTTGTACAAGCACCCACAGGGTCAGCTGACCGTGACTTTACCTTTGGTCATGTACACGGCCATGTTATTACCGCACCGTCCGAGAACAAAGACGCATCATGGGATGTGATCAAGTACATCTTGGGTGAAGAGGGGCAAACCATCATCGCCAACGGTGGTCGCATGTGTGGTACGCCAGACAACATTGAAGGCATCTGGGGTAGCATTGCAGGTGAAACGTATAATTTCTCAAATACATCTGCCTTTGCAGATGCCATGCGTACCAGTTCAATTTCTTGTATTTTTGGTGAAGGCTCACAGATTCATGCCTATGGTGGTGGTCCTGTGACTGTCTTCTGGGACAAGCTGCTTGGCCAAACCGAGACAGCCGAAGAAGCACTGAAGATCGCACAGCCAGAGATTCAGATACAGTTGGATCAGTATTGGGCGGACCGCGCGTAGGAATGTGATAGTGTGACGGTGTGGGGGTGTGATAGTGTGACGGTGTGGGGGTGTGATAGTGTAAGGGTGTGATGGTATATGACATGATAGATATTATATATGTGATTATACTATCACACTATCACACTATCACACTATCACACTATCACACTATCACACTATCACACTATCACACTATCACACTATCACACCCTTACACAGACAAAGGGAGAGATTCTGTTGGCAACGACGACAATTGATGCAAACGTAACCAAACGGACGCGCATGACGAGTGCGCAATGGCGTGACCTGCGTGATGGGTTGCTCTTTACCAGCCCGTTTATCATTGGTGTAGTGGCTCTGTGGATTGGGCCGATGATCTATTCGCTCTATCTGGTTGCGCATAAATGGAATATGTTGGCTCCACCCAAGTTTGTGGGGTTGGGCAATTTTGAGCGGATGTTGAATGATCCGTTGGTGAGCCAGTCACTCTATAACACGGCCTACTATACATTTATCGGTGTGCCACTCCAGCTACTGGTGGCCTTTGCGCTGGCCGTGATGCTCAACCAAAAAATTCGTGGACTAGGACTGTATCGCACTGTCTACTACCTGCCGTCGATTACACCAGCGGTTGCCTTTGCCGTCGTGTGGATTCAGATTCTCAATCCTGAGTTTGGCGTGTTTAATGAAGTTCTCGCATGGTTTGGTTTGGGACCCATTAATTGGCTCTTTGACCCTGCGTGGGCCAAGCCAGCGTTTATCATCATGACGCTCTGGCTCACAGGGTTCCAGATGATCATCTTTTTGGCTGGGTTGCAGGGTGTCCCCAAAGCACTGCTTGAGGCGGCAGAGATTGATGGGGCCAATGCATGGCGACGCTTTTTGAACATTACAATCCCGATTATTTCGCCGATTATCTTCTTCAACCTGATCATCGGCATCATCGCCAGCTTTCAAGTTTTCACCGCAGCCTTTATCATGACCGATGGTAGCCCACAAAATTCAACACTCTTTATCGTCCTCTATCTCTATCGCAACGCCTTTGAGCTTTTCAAGATGGGGTACGCCGCATCACTGGCATGGCTGCTGTTCTTGATTATCATGGTATTTACAGCGATTCAATTTTTCTTTGCCAATCGTTGGGTTTATTACGAAGGTAGGGTATAGTTTGAGGAGTGCTTTATGCGAGAGTATAAAATTATAGAAACTAATCTCGGACCCATGATCAGCCATAGTCGTGTGATGGTGTATGACGTGATGCTCACGCGTGACGAAGGTGAAGATATATTTTTTATTTGTGTCAACTATAACCTAGAGTATATGCAAGCAAAGATTGCGCTAGACTACATTGAAGAGCATCGAGAACAATTAGAGGCTGACTTAAAGGAAATCTTGCCAAAGAAAGCCGAACGAGAACGCCATTATCGTGAAATCCAAAAGGCGATTCGCCAGCAGATTGCACAAATGCCTATGACACCCAAACGTGCGACATTCAACGCTCTACTGGAAAAAAGTCGTCGTGCAAGAGGTGAATTATCGACCGATTCTAATAAAAGAGTTGTTGCATAATGAGGCAGTTAGGATTGAAATCCTACTCGAAGACAATATAACATATTATCTTCTTGCACTAATAAATGAGTAGAAAAAAGATGAATATGTCTTAGTCGAAAAAGTTCTAGAGGTAATTTTCATCATGAGCATGATTCCTAATGATCCGTTTCCTGAATACGAGCAGTATGATGGCCTTGGTTTGGCAAAGCTGGTTGCCAATGGAGAGGTGAAAGCAACAGAACTTGTTGAGGCTACCATCGCCCGCATCCGTGTGCATAATCCATCATTAAACGCGGTGATTTACTCTATGGCGGAGCGTGCGCGTCGAGAAGTCAGAGATAATGAGGGTGGGGGACCGTTTCAAGGCGTTCCCTTTTTACTGAAGGATCTCGCTGCCGAGGATGAAGGTGAGATATCTAGCTGGAGCAGTCGGGCAACGGCGGATTGGCGATCTGACTTTACCAGCGAAATGGTCAAGAGATTTCGTCGTAGCGGTTTGACTATCGTCGGTCGGACTAACACACCAGAGTGTGGAATATACAATGTGACTGAGCCTGAGTTGTATGGGCCAACACGAAATCCTTGGAACATGGAGCGGACCCCCGGAGGATCGAGCGGCGGCTCGGCGGCAGCGGTTGCCGCAGGGATTGTTCCTATGGCACACGCTAGTGATGGCGGTGGATCGATTCGGATTCCGGCATCGTATTGTGGTTTGTTTGGTCTCAAGCCGACGCGAGGGCGAAATCCAGCTGGCCCGTGCCTAGGAGAGGTGTGGGGCGGCTTATCGGTAGAGCATGTCCTGACCAGAAGTGTTCGAGATTCTGCGGCCATGCTAGATGCTACTCGTGGCCCAGAGTCTGGTGCTCCTTATCAGGTTCGTCCCCCTGACAGACCATATCTGTCTGAGGTTGATTCTCCCCCCGGACAATTGAAAATTGCATGGACGACTGAGGCGTTATTCGGTGATGAGACCGATCCTGAGTGCGTCAAAGCGACTGAGAATGCCGCTCAACTTGCGGAATCTCTCGGGCACCATGTCGAAGAGGCTCGCCCCTCTTTTGATAAGGACGCTCTGATTCGCGCTTACTTGTTGATGGTCTGTGCCGGAGTATCTAGCGAAGTAGAGGAACTCAGCCGTAGAGCGGGGCGTCGATTTCCCTCTCCAGCCGATTTTGAGACTACGACATGGATGATGAAGATAGTCAGTGACAAAATCTCGGCGACCGAGTACCAGCGTTATCGTGTCCTGATTCATCGGCTCGGTTACCAGATGGCGACGTTTTTTTCAAAGTACGACATCTTGCTGACTCCGACGGTGGCCAGAATGGCCGCTCCGATTAGGACGTATGCACTCAATAATATTGAATGGCTTCAGGCCGTTGCCCTGCGTTGGTTACAATTCAGACCGTTTATCGAAACCGCACTCAAAAAAATTTCCAAAGGACCTATGTCAGCCACACCTAACACCATGCTATTCAATCTGACCGGGCAACCTGCTATGTCGATTCCGCTATGGTGGAGCCCAGAGGGACTTCCGGTTGGAACCCAGTGGGTCGGGCGATTCGGCGATGAATCCACCCTATTTCGGCTTGCAGCACAGTTGGAAGAGGCGCAACCTTGGTTCAATCAGCGGCCAATCATAGAGTAGAGTCTGAGAAACGTATTGCTTAGGAATGGGAATGAATTAACTTACCCATTTGTAGGCCCCCAGAGGGTTCCCGACCCTTGCTGTCGGGAGTCCTCTGGGGGCCTACAAATGTACATCTTATTTAATCGCCATTTCTTAGTGGTCAAATAAATTTT
>JBCCFC010000832.1:0-6312 GCA_039029935.1 Chloroflexota bacterium | reverse complement strand
TGGCCCTTTTTCTCGTTTATGTCAATTTCTTCCAACATATGAAGGACTTTTACCATTACGTAATTTATCTTACTTTTTTATGTCGGGTACCAAAACCATCGAATACACCCACGATCATCGCCACCACCCATCGTTCACCACGACACGCGCCAATAAGCCCATCCCGTCAACCACACACAGTGCGCTTCCAGCGTACTTCCCGTAATAGACGCCGAATCGCACCCTTTGGGTGCCCGCTTGGGCGCGGTGGAAATTATGCCGATGGATGGGGATGGTCGCTACCGAATGCATTATCCCATTTGCATCCCGGTTACGGTGAAGCCAATGAGCAATACGGCGAATAATCATCGAATACACCCACATCATCGGTATCACCCGTTTTAGGAGATTGATTATTTGAGGCAAGACATACAATGTTCAGAATCGAGCTATGATATACTAACGCAATAACCCCAAACCTATAGATGATTGAGTTGTTGAGGAGATAAACGAAATGGAACTACATCAACTTGTTGTTGAGATCAAACAGATAGAACGCAGACTAACACTGTATGAAGAAAAATATGGTGTCCTCAGTGAGGACTTTTATAATGCACTTATGTCAGGTAGTTTGAGTGCGTTTGATGAATATGATGAAACTCGTGCTGACTTTAGCCGTTGGAAGGGCATTTATGAAACCGTGCAAAGACGACGTAAAAAGTATGCCAAACTTTTACAAGGTCAAGAAATCGTCAGTGCTATGCGTTTGCAGCCTGCTTACTAGGACTCAGCCCTTTCAAGCCTGAAACAAGGTAGAAATCATGAGCGAACATCCATTATCTTCACTATCCGCATATAGTCGTTTTGTTGCCAATTTGCTTGATAGCCCCCACGTTGAGCGATCCACAATTAGCGTATGGCCTACAAGTGTTGACACGGGCATTGCCGAAGGGGAAGTCTTCTTTCTGCAAAATCTTCGTTTGCGAATGCGTGAAGAGTTCGACTTTGATGAAGGGTTAATTACTTCGTATGGCTATGAGGTGTATTGTGGACAGGAAAAGTTGTATTGGTACGATGACTTCCCGCATCCGCATGACCCAACGCTTGCATCAACACATCCACATCATAAACATGTTCCACCAGATATCAAACGCAATCGAATCCCTGCACCCAATTTGAGTTTTGAAGAGCCGAATCTACCCGCAATTATTCAGGAAATCGAAGAATTAATGTCCCACTAAGAATACACCCGCATCATCACGACACGTGCCATTATGCCCGTCCCGTCAACCACACACAGTGCGCTTCCAGCGTACTTTGCGTGTACGCCCAGCATGGGCGGTCTCTAGGGAGTGAAAGTCTCCTGTGGGCGTTGACCCGACGAACCACTAGCCGAAGGCAACTGCGTCGTGTGTGAACAGGCGTGGGGAGGAAGCCGGAGGGCAAAACCTGGACTCGATGGACAAAAACTATGTAAAAGAGGCATGGGATGCCGGGTGAGCTGGCACGTGACAGTGAAGCCCAAGAAGGGTCAAAGCAGTCTGATGTATACATAGCGAGGTTCAGGGGAAAGAGGCCGTACCTTATCTGGGGAGGTCTGCGACCGCAGGAAAGCGGAAGCAGAAGTCAGCAGGGCCCAGAGGGCACCCCGTAGTAGTCGATGGAGTAACGACCATCCAGGGCGGAGGATGAAAGTCATCTACAGGGCAAAGGACCGAACGGAAAGGGATTTGAGTAGAAGGAAACAGGGTAACGTATGGAGCCGAAATCGAAAGAGCGGTCGTGAAGGGCAAGCTGAAGGTGGAGAGATAGCGACAGCGGCTGAGGCGTTACCAGAGTAACTGGAGGAAGAAATGACTCAAAACGAAGGTGACGGTTTATGGGAACGGATATTCGATAGAGAGAATTTGCTAGAGGCAATGTGGCAAGTGGAAAGGAACAAAGGGGCAGCGGGTGTAGACGGAATGGAAGTAAAAGAGTTGCGTGAACACCTAATGCTGAATTGGACCAAGGTGCGAGCCAAGCTAGAAGCAGGGGAATATGAACCAAGTCCGGTGAGAAGGGTATCAATCCCAAAGCCGGATGGAGGGGAAAGACTATTGGGTATCCCAACGGTGCAAGACCGATTAATCCAACAGGCAATCAATCGTGTACTGATAGAAGAGTATGACCCGAAATTCAGCGACCATAGCTATGGATTCCGGCCAGAAAGAAGTGCTCACGATGCGGTAAACAAAGCAAAGGGGTACATCGAAGGAGGGAAGAAGTGGGTAGTGGACATGGATTTGGAGAAGTTCTTCGATACAGTGCATCATGACCGATTGATGTCACGACTAAAGCAGGATATCCAAGACAAACGGTTGCTGAAACTAATCAACAGCTACTTGAAAGCGGGAATCCTAGTGGATGGAGTCGTGATAGGAAGTGATGAAGGAACACCGCAAGGGGGACCATTGTCACCACTGCTATCAAACATCGTGTTGGATGAATTGGATAGAGAACTGGAGAAACGAGGACACAGCTTTGTACGCTATGCAGACGACTGTAATATATATGTGAGTAGTAAGCGAGCAGGAGAGCGAGTGTTGGAGAGTACCAGAAGGTTTGTGGAGAAGAAACTGCGTTTGAAAGTCAATGAAGAGAAGAGCGCAGTGGATTTGGTCACGGAAAGAAAGTTTCTGGGATTCAGTTTCTACTGAAAGGGTGAAGGTGTAGGAATCCGAATCGCACCGAAGAGTATAAAGCGGATGCGACGTAAAGTGAAGAAACTGACAAGACGGAATCAGGGTGACTCATGGTTAGAAATCTGTGGGAGACTCAGAAGAGCTGTTGTGGGTTGGGTGAATTACTATGCGTTAGCAGACGCAAGGAGTCATATGGCTCACTTAGACGGGTATATGCGAAGACGGATACGCCAACTGATATGGGTACAGTGGAAGACATCAAAGAACCGATACCGGAACCTGAGACGAAGAGGGGTCAGCGAATACTGGTCCGTCCGACTGGCAGGTACAAGTAAAGGTCCTTGGCGAACATCACTGTCACCACCCATTCATGATGCAGTGAGTAATGCCTATCTTGAACGAGTCAAGTTAGTCAGTTTCCGTAAACGGTACGACAAACTTCGTCGGACCTAACCGAACCGCCGGATGCGGACCCGCATGTCCGGTGGTGTGGGAGGGGTGGAGCCGATGGCTCCCCCCTATCCCGATAATAGACGCCGAATCGGGTGCCCGCTGGGCGCGGTGGGAAATTGTGCCGATGGATGGGGATGGTCCCTACCGAATGCATTATCCCATTTGCATCCCGATTACGGTGAAGACAATGAGCAATACGGCGAATCACCATCGAATACACCCACGATCATCGCTGTCACCCGTAGGTCATCGCTACCAGCGTGACGGTTTATATTTGCCTAATATTATTCGGTTAACCACATATCATTCCATCCAAAACATATTGTGTTAACCAAGAATGTCCGGTTACTAACCGGACCTACGAATACACCAAAATCATCCGTGTCACCCGTAGATCATCGCTACCAGCGTGACGGTCTACATTTTTCCACAAAACACCATCATGGATTACAATCAACACAATCAATCCATGACGCAATCCTAAAACATCGAGGCTATCATTCCGCATGAACATTCGTCGTAAATTTGTACCAAACGCGGTTGTCTATATCACGCAGGTTGTTGAATACCGTCAGCCGATTTTTGAGGCAGAACAGCACATCACGCTCTTGTTGGAAATCATTCGCGAGGCCAAAAGGCGGTATCCGTTCACGATGCTGGCGTATGTGTTTTTACCTGATCATTTTCATCTGCTCATTCGTCCAGCGACACATATTCGGTATGACCAAATTATGCATTCCATCAAGCCCAATTTTACCAAGGCTTACAAAAAAAGCATTGGCCTGACGGGACCGATGAAATTCTGGCAAAAACGATATTGGGACCACACCATTCGCAACGAAACGGATTTGCAGCGGCGATTGGATTACATCCATTACAATCCAGTGAAACATGGATATGTCATGCGACCAGAAGATTGGACACACACGAGCTTTCATCATTACAGAGCGCGTGGGAATTATGCCGATGGATGGGGCTGGTCCCTACCGGATGCATTATCCCATTTGCATCCCGATTACGGCGAGGACAATGAGCAATACGGCGAATAACCATCGAATACACCCACGATCATCGCTGTCATCCGTAGGTCATCGCTACCAGCGTGACGGTCTATTTTACCCCCAAGCGATTCGCCCGTCCCACTTATCTGCATTTTCCCACGTTGCTAATATTTCATCTTGAAATGACTTGAACCAAAAATCGTTTTGATTATCAAAAAACAAAATTGGTACATTTCCAACTTTTGACTTATATCGATATAATTTTAAATACAATCTACTATCGGATCTTTTTGGATTTATCAGAAAACCACCAAAAACTGGTACATGATCAACCAATCTAACCTCAAAGTTACCTTCGGATATAGATAGCAACTCTGTACATATAGACAATGACCGCCGAATCTATAAGCGTTTTGTATCAACATTTATAGGTTCTAAATGCAATTTTGTTGCAGATGTACAAGCCTCACTCATGGGATTAAGCAAAATACATTTAACATTCGTATGTTGCTTAATACATTCTATAATCAAAGCATAATTCTTTTTTAAAGTATCATTTAAATCTACACCTATGATAAAAAATTCGTCTGAATTTTTGAGTGTATTATTCAAATCTTTGGGGAACTCCGTCATAAATACATCTTTTTGCATTTTTGTTTGTTCACGCAATTCATCAATTCTATGCCTGTTACCCAGAAGCGACATAGAAATTAGTGCTAAAATTAACATATTCAGAGGTATGATAAAATTATCTGGGACAGTATATACAAAATTCAGCAAGTTTAATATCACAGCTAAAAACACTGCTGAATACAAATCAATATTTTCCCCTCTTTTAATCTCCTCCATCATCCGGTCTAATCGGTTCATAGAATTCTCTCCTTTGGTTTTATCCTTGTTGGTATCTATTCTCTTCACTCACATCTATTTCGAGCTCGAAATAGATGTGAGTGAATTTCGTATTGTACTACTCAACCAAAATCAAAGGCAAATAAACCGGAATCTCCAACGCCGGCTCATCCGTCACCTCCAGCGCGGTCGGTGCGACATCCTCGGCGACAAAGACAGCCGTCGTGCGGGCGGGTACGGTAAACGCGCCTGTGGCACTGTCAAACGTTGCGCCTTGGACAACGCCAGCCAGCAGTGGATGCAGGATCATGGTCATGCCTTGCACGGCGGTGGCGGTGATGGTCTGCGCTTGGTCGTTGGCGTTGAAGAGGACGACGATCAGTTCGAGATTGGCGTCCAGGTCAGCAGTGTTTTGTGCAGGGGCAGTATTTTGCGCAGGAGCAGCACTTGCGGCTAGAACACCAGCATTATCCAGCGTGTCGGCGATGCTCATGACGATCAGGCCGGGCAATTGGTCGAGGCCTGTGTTGTGGAAGGCGACCCGTTGTTGCACGTCGCTGGCGGTTTGCAGCCGGAAGAGCGGTGAACTGTTGCGCAGTTGCAACATGCGCCGCAGGTGGGCGACGCTGTTCTGGATATGCTCGCTGCTTGGCTTCAACGCTGCGTTGCCGAGGAAGGGTCGCATGACGTCCCATTCGGCTTGGTTCTTCGACGCCACTGGCAGCCCCACGCCCCAATGGCCCAGAGGACACCCCGTGGCATAGGTATAGCACAAGATGAACTGGTACTGGATACACCCTATATTCGACGTTGGCGTGAACAAGGTCGCGCACAGGAACAAGAGTCGCGACGCGAAAATATACTGAATTTAATCTTGTGGCGTTATAACCCGCCAGCACAGGGGTCTAATTTTTCCATGTGACAATTACCTTAGGCATTGGTTCAGTTTGGTAGGAATCAACTGAACCCGTTCCTTTGTGACAGTTGCGCTTGACCAGCGAGTCAGCACTTTTGCACTTCAGCGCGCTAGCTGACTAACTGACCCGCTGAAATGCTTATTGATACAAATCAACACCCGCCAACTCGCGTGTGCGCCGTTCGACAAACGCATCCAACGCCTCGACAATATTGTCATCTATGGGGGGTTGTTCATAGGCTTCTAATAGCTGCGGCCAGAGTTTGTGCGCCCGCTGGAGGGCATCCGGTGCGCCTGCCGCCTCCCAAGGCTCGTAGGCGCGACGGTCTGTCACCACAGGATCGTAGAAGGCGGTCTTGAAATTGGCCTGTGTGCGGGCTGTGCCAAAGTGATGCCCTCCGACACCTACTTCGTCAATGTCATCCAAGGC
>JBCCFC010000831.1:0-6321 GCA_039029935.1 Chloroflexota bacterium | reverse complement strand
GATTAGCAGGGTTTCATAATGGTTAATTTTTGAAAACTCATATGAATAGGAGGTTGAGATGGCTAGAAACAAAACACGGTTTCTAACAATTGTATTATTATTTAGTATGGTAGCGGTTATGTTTGATGCGGGTTACAACGTACCAGCAGCACATACAGCTTCCTTGGACGCAGGATATAGCGCAACCAATGTAACGTTCAAGTTGGAAGATTATGTAGAACAAGAACCTGGTTACATTTTTATTTATAAGACGGTAAACAACTATGGCATGGGATATCCATGGTACACACCACAAGAGGCAACCACAAGGCTACAGATAGAAGAAGATCGAGAATGGTGTGGCCATCTTGTACGCCCTTGGCGTTTTACAAAAGATCATATTAACGGGTATTGGACACCTTTTACTTGGAGTCATAGCTGGGCGGGAAATCCAAATCTCGATCTCAATTTAAGATGGATGCTTGCATCTCCAAATTATAACCAAAACGTGATTCCAAATTTCAATAATTATTTATGGGGCGTCGGCGATAAAAGATACAATAGACAAAACGCAGAGGACATTGGCATTCCTCGTAGCGTAACGTCATATGGCATTGCAGGTGGCAATATCCCCGCATATAACTTAGGGCCAAAAGCTTCTATTACAAATGCTTATAACGCACAGGGGAGCAATTCTTTTTATCAGTCATATGGCCCATCAGCTTGTCCGAATCCATGGGTTAATCAAGGAACAGGAGTGTCACCGAATAATCAGTGGGTATTAAGAATTAGACATATGGGTGCAGTTACAGTTGACTCAACAACATATAGCGATGTGATACGTTTAGACTTCTATGAAGGAAACATCACTGGATCGCTAGGTGGCAGTAACCCCGGCTTCCTCAGAGAGTCTTGGTACTATGCTAAAGGTGTTGGTTTGGTGCAAATCTTAATTAAGCACTTCAATAATTATGGTGGCATGCAGAGTATAGTAGCTCCATCTTGTAACATATCAAATCTTTCGGATATTTATCAGGAGGCCCCGACAGGTGATTGTTTAAGCGCGACAATACAATCTCCTGCGCAAAAAATCACCTTGCAAGAGTACTATCATAATCCTAGATTTCATGTTACTCTGAATGGTAATTCACTATCAAGCACCTGTGTGGGAACACATGGTTCTGTCGAGTATACAATAAGAGAAGGTCTAGCACCACCCTTCGTGGAGGCTCCTAGATTTACAGGATATTTAGAAGTACAGTCCGGGGGTGCTATCGCGAAGTGGCGATGGGTTGAAGATGGCAAAGTAACCGTTGATCTAAATGGCTCTTTGCCAGCGGGTACCTACACAGCACGCTTTAGGGTTTGGGTCCCCAATGAGTTAGATTCAAATGAAACCAATCTCCAAGATGCGAATCCGCCATGGTCAAACTGGGTTACGGTACAAGTTAGCTCAAATTGTTAATAAACGTATAAAAGGGGTTGGCAACCTATCACTATAGTGACAGGCTGCCAACCCCTTTTGCGTTCAATCAAGGGCAAAAAACTGACCCACCGACCAAATACTGGCCTACTGAATACCAAACCACTGACCCACCTCAAAGGCGGCTAACTACCAGAAATCTCCTGAAAAAAGGTCCGCCGATCCCGACGCTCAAACTGGATTGCCCAGAGAATGTTCCACATCACACGGCTAAATGTAAAGAAGAAGAACAAGGTTAAACAGTACCCCAGGAACATGGCGGTCATCTCATTTTCCTCGCCCACCATAACGCCCAAAACCATGTTGAAGGCGGCAGGCAGCAATGTCCAATTCATCAGACTATAGAAACGCATCGAAATCTCTTCAAGGGCTGGCACCCATCCCGCGTACCCCTCTGGATTAGCTTCCATAAAGACGGGGATCAACAAAAGGGTACTGATCATGAGAAAGACTAACGTCAATGCCAACATCCCGCGATTGAGCCATGTCACCCGCTTTTGCCGTCGTTCAATTGCTTCGGGTGGGACAAGGCTATTGATGTCGGCAAAACGTGGTGCTGTGTTATCTGCACTACCGTTGTTTGCAATCCTATTGAGCGCGTTGGCAACGGGATAGACAAACTGCTCCATGTTGCTCCAATATTCAAAATGGTCTCCAAGAAACGCGTTGCGATTTTGAATCTCCATCTGCTGAAACTCATTGGAGCGGTCATGGGTCGGGTCATAGCGGTCAAGGAGTGGGCCATTGGGGACGAGATCGAGCCGAGTATAGTAGTCATGCCAGGGAATATTGAGCTTAAACCGCTCCTCAAACAGGGCCTTGTCCTGTGCCTCTTGATCATTAGCCTGCGGTTGTTTGCCATTTTCCCACTCCCATCCACGCATTGCCATATGCGCAAGCATACTATTGATAAAGAAGGCAATTGCCCAGCACATTTCTTCAAGTTGTGTCAGTTGAAGCATATAGGTGGCGACAAGAGCAACCACTGAACCCACACTTGACAGCAAGATGAATTGCCATTTCAGAACGGACCAACGAAAGTGGCGCGCAATCACAGTGATGGTAAAGCTGACAATCAATAAGACAGACCAGATGGGCACCAAGAACCAATCAATTAAGCTTGGGTTGAGCAAATTGACAATGCTCTTTGAGAATTCAGTGGTCAACATGGTGAGATCAAAAATCAGCACCAATGATGCCACTGATGTGATAAAAATAGCAGTAATCGCACTCCACATATAGCCAAAGGCATTCGCACCTTTGCGATAAATGATGTTGCTGAGTTTGCTCAACCCTGAGCCTAGCGTAATCAGGAGACTCACATCAAGTTTCTCCTGGTTGTTGCGGACAACATGGTGTGCAATCGCCGCCCCCTGTGAATGAGCAATCACAATGACGTTCTCACAGCGCCTTTCCAGCCATTTGATGTCTTGACGCACACGTTCATAGATAACCGCCCCGCTCAGTGGGTTCCCCACCAACACCAAGCTATCACCAACCGTATTCGCCAAGCCACGCTGGATGGATGCGATGATATTGCCCAAAAAGGGGATGGGGATGGAACTCAACACCGCCAATGAGATAATCAGAAAGACCAAAAACGGCGACATCAGCAGTGCCACCAGCAGCAGGAGATGCGCACCCAGCCAGCGGGTAATCGCCCCAACTCGTTCTCCTGCAGATGCACCCTGACTGTCCGAAAAATGATATTCGGCGCGGCGTAGCGTTTTGTTGACATGGGTAATAATCGTCCATGGCAATACATCGACCGCCCAAGTCATTAGATCGAGGTAGGTTGGTGCTGGGTAGGTCGCATCCCAGTGTGATTCTGCCAGTAACATCGTGTTTGTCTCATTATCTTCATCGTTGCTTGTTTGGTTATCCGAGGATTTCATATGTACGGCAGCATGGGGTGGACCACCCAACTGATCGGGCAGGACTTCAATGGCGGCATGGTCAACTTCCACATTACGCCATTGATTGAGAGGGACACCATTTTCATCTGCATTCCGATGACAATCATTGATGCACTGGAGTAGTGATTGACCAAATGATGTCAACGCAGCACCGCGTTTATGGTTGCCTAGCCCGTGTACAAAGAGTACACCATTTTGATATTTTTTATGAGAATGTGACATATATTTTTTTGTTCCTTCCGTTAAGCGTATTTACCGCAGAGAGCGCAGAAAGCGCAGAGAAGAAAGATGAGAAGCCGAGTTCTATACGGTTTTGATTTTATGCTGGCCTGACCTTGCTGGAACAACCGTAGAGGGCGCAGAGAGCGCAGCAGGGTCCTGTAATACCTTTTGTAAAAAAAGAAATGTGCTTCTCTTTTAATGATAATCAACGAGCAAAAGTTCCATAGACTATATCAACGCTATATGGTTGAGGCATCGTAGAGATTTGATAGTTCTTAACTCTTACTTCTTACCCATGATCAACGATAAATCGACGGAAAATACAGCGTTGACAAATGTTCATAGACCACAATCTCGCCCGTCATATCTGGAAATACCTCATTGATGTATGGATAGGTACCAGCCTCATCAAAAATCATCGTATATATTTCACCAGTCTCTATGTTGCCAGAATCAAACCACTGTGGAACACTCGTGTTGACAATCGTATGCACAACCGTATCATGGTTCACCCAACGAACCGTTGCCCCAACGCGAATCGTAGCTATTGAAGGTTGGAAGGAAAAATCTCGCACGTCAATTTGGAGCAGTGACGGGCAGGTGTATGCGCTGACGGAAAGCTCATCCAATGCTACCGCCCACGTTTGGAACTGTGTCTCGATGGGCACACACAAATCTGTTTGTGCAAAGGTCAAAGTGGTCATGGTTGAAATTTCCGTCAAGGAGAGGGGAATAACACCGCTTAAGTTGTTATTGTGCAACTTGAGTATGTGTAGATTTGTTAACTGTGCAAAGCCGGACGGAAGGCCACCCGTTAATTGATTCTGCGACACATCTAATGTACGTAACGAAAGCATATCTCCAAACTCAAATGGCAGCGGCCCTGTCAACTGGTTGTCATGCAGGAGCAATGTCTCTAAATAATCAAAGCTGCCCAATTTCAATGGGATTTCATCTGTAAGTTGATTTCCGCTTAGGTCAAGCTGACGCAGTTGGGTGAGGTTAATCAACTCGGTGGGGATCGTTCCTGTTAGCTGGTTGGCGGATAGATTGATGCGCGTCACATGGCGTTGTGCCCCATTGGTGTCTGCATTGTCCACAACCATGCAACCAACACCTGTCCAATCACAGATGGACGCTTCTGTCAGCCAACCACCATTCATTTGCCAGCTATCGCCTGCCGTGGTTTCATAGAGTATGACCAACGCTTCACACTCATTTTGCAGCGTATTTTCTTGGGTTGTACAGATATCGGCTAGTGGTTGCTCATTATCAAGTTTTGCAGACAATATTGCTTGTTCTTGCTCATTGTTAGATATTACAAAGAAACAAGCCAGGATCAGGAACGCTAAAAATAAAACATGCAGAGTCTGTCTTTGATACTGCATCGGATTTCCCTTTGGTTCAAAAAATGCTATAATGCGCTAGATGGGTACAGGCTTGTGCTTACCCAGACAATTCAATACAAGATAATCTTATCATACAAACAACAAACCAGAATATTGAAGAATTGCACATAGGAAAAACAGTCTGTGAGAAAATTGACTACATATTCAAACCGATATTCAATCCAGCACTGGCTCAACAGCTATGTCCATGCGTGGGATCAACTGCTGCACGGCCTGACCCGTGAGTTTTCCCACCCTTTTACCCAAGACACACCTGCCAGCCAGCATCCTACTGCCGCCCGTACCCGACCACGCCCGGGACAGATACTACGTCCCTTACCGAATTCACGCCCCTACCCAAATCCTCGCCCACGCTTGAAGCCTGAACGCAAACCGCCACTCACCATTTCACCGCTATTTCCACGCCGCGATTGGCCGGATCGATATGGTGTGCGCGAGCGCGAGGTGGTCTTGACCTTTGATGATGGCCCAAACTTGGACCAAACACCCAAAATTTTGGACATTTTGGCCCGCCACAACATCAAAGCCGTCTTTTTTGTGGTGGGTTATTTGCTCACGGTCGATGATTATTACGCAATCGCCAAACGCACCGTAGAAGAGGGACACATCATTGGCAATCATTCCTATACACACGCCGACCTCACTACCCTCAGTGATGCCTCTATTCGTTGGGAGCTAAATCGTACCCAAGAACTCATCGGTGAGTTGGGACATGAGATGCGACCCTTCCGCCCACCCTATGGCCGTGTCAGCCAACGTGTGCTAGACATTGCAGCCGCTGAAGGCTACAACACGGTGATGTGGACGGTGGATACGCGTGACTGGGCGTTGCGTGATGATGGTGCTTGGATACAGAGTACGCTGCAAGAAATGATGCCGATGGAGCATAGTCTGTTGGTGCTGCATGATAGCAAGGAGTCGACAGCGGATAGCTTGGAGCGGTTTATCACCACCTTGGAAGCGACACGGAATACGCGGTTTGTATCGCTGTTTGAGGAAGATGAGGAAGAGGGTGCTGAGGAACTGGCGGAAGAAAATTTGATAGAGAACGAATCTGATGAGGATCAGACGATGGCTGTTGACGATGGCGTTAAAATTGTCCAGTGAGGATATCTCGATTTAATTTGGTTATGAACAAAGGAAAGTATCGCAGGTTGGCTACCTGCGCCACAGATAATCAATCTGTGTTACTGGTTTATACTTCCCTATTCAATCAACAAAGGAAAGTATCGCAGGTTGGCTACCTGCGCCACAGATAATCAATCTGTGTTACTGGTTTATACTTCCCTATTCAATCAACAAAGAAAAGTAT
>JBCCFC010000830.1:0-6321 GCA_039029935.1 Chloroflexota bacterium | reverse complement strand
TCGCAATATTTTCACAACAATTGCGCCCTAGAATGGACTTGAGTACGTTTTCAAATTGATTCAATGGAGATTATGCAAAATCATGAAAAAGACAACGATATACTATCCAAGACGACAATTTATCGCGTTGGGCGTCGCTGGCGTCACAGGTACAATCTTAGCCGCCTGTGGTGGCATGAACGAGGACCCACGCACGCCTGTCAGTTATCCATTGGGGGCACCTGCACCCAACTGGGGCGGTGACATCATTGCGGCAACGCCTGCCTGTGATGACGGTGATGAAGACCCGACGTTGACCTTTATCGAAGGCCCCTACTATCGACCGACAACGCCCAATAAAGTTTCATTTTTGGATGATGGTGTGGGTGGCTCGACGTTGCTTCTGAGTGGGCAGGTGATGACTACGGCCTGTCAGCCGATTGCGGGTGCAGTCCTCGACATTTGGCATTGTGACGCCGCAGGTAACTATGACAACGATGGCTTCACCCTGCGTGGACATCAGTTTACAGATGCCAATGGACGCTGACAGCTAGAGACGATTCTGCCTGCCGCCTATGAAGGTCGCCCACGTCACCTGCATGTCAAGGTGCAAGGTCCACAGACGGGACTGCTCACCACACAGCTTTTCTTTCCCGAAGATATCCACCAATTTCAGGGGAGCAAGGATTTTGATGAAGCCTTGGTGATTCATCAGATTGAGGAAAGCGGTAGCCGGCGGGTCGCAACCTTTAATTTTGCATTGGCGCAAAGCGCATAAGGAGGAGCTATGAGTTCCATCGCATATCCAACTGTCTTCGACCGTCCGTTTGGGCAATATCCTGCCCTGCGTTGGCCGCGTCCACGCATCAAACAATGGGTGTTGCCAAGTTTGCTACTGGCGACCTTGTTGCTCTCCTTGCTCACATCAGTGATCAATGTGAGCCGTGCTGCTCTTGCCAGCCAGGTTGCGGCACGAATGAACCATAACTGTTATGCGGGTGTGATTCTTGTCGGTGTCACAGGTGGCTGTCATCTGGGAAAACGCATGGCAGTTGCTGTCCAATATCACCCCAACAACGAGTTTTCGACGGGTGACGCCATTGGGCTGGGCTTTGGCGAGGCCAACTTTGTCTATGGGCAGGAGGGCATCAAAGCCTATCGCAATCTGGACAAACATACGGTTGTGGTCAATGGTCGCTTCTATGTCTTTGGTCCGTTCTACGTTGCACTGGGTGTTGCCCATCAGAATGGTTCATCACGCTGGATTACCTTTGAACGGGGCGACCGTAAGATTGGTAATACCGTCTATGAGGATGTTGCTATAACTGTGGAAACCAAGCTCAAAAACCAGACTGCACCAGTCTTTGCGGTTGGGCTGCATCCAGTGTGGGGGCGAATCGGGGTAATGGGCGAAGTCAACTTTGGTTTGGCCTTCCCCAAGCAATTGGCGGAGGCCAATGTCACCGCTGACCAGCCCATTTCAGATGCGGATATGGCTTTGTTCAAAGCGGCCATTCGACAGGATGCTGAGTCGGAAGGGTTTGGCATCGCTACAACGGGTGTCACGTTTGGGTTTTCGCCGACACGGTAATGACCACATTCCCCTTTTTGTGTCCGTTGTCAACATACCGATGTGCCTCCACGATTTGTTCCAACGGATAACATCGATCTATCACAGGCTGAAAGTGCCCGGTTTCAAGTAGCTCATTGACTGTAACCAGATATTCTGGCAAAGACTTGGCCATCCCGTCATCAACGGAGAGGTACTGCCCCTGCTCTGTCAGCACAGCTTTGCACTGTGCTTTCAGGGCTGAGCGTTTATTTTTGCCAACGGCATCGAGGATAAGATCATACCGTTCATTTCGGCTGATTAAATCCTCTTTGGTGTAATCAATGACCGCATCAGCCCCCAGCGATTTCACGAGTGCCAAATTCGTGGTGCTGCACACGCCTGTCACCTCTACGCCAAGGTGTTTGGCAAGCTGTACCGCGGTTGTGCCGATTGCGCCAGATGCACCATAAATCAACACCTTTTGTCCGCTCTGGATGTTGGCCTTTTTCAGAGAATGTCCAGCCAACAGTCCGCCATAGGCAACGGCAGCGGCCTCCTCATAACTGATACGAGCGGGTTTATGGACCAAGCATTCTGTTTCCGATAGACATTTGTATTCGGCATAGGTCCCAAACCCGATACCCGTCATGCCATAAACAGCGTCGCCCTGTTTAAATTTCGTTACATCCGCACCGACTGACTCAACCTCCCCTGCCAATACCATACCGATGATCGGATTTCTTGGTTTGGTAAATCCCAACACCAACCGTACGCTCAGCCCGATGGGGTTCCAAAGGGGGATTTTTGCGCCACGGAGGATGCAATCGCTTGCGGTGGCTGCTGTCGCAACGATTTTGACACATACTTCATTTTTCTTGGGGGTCGGTTTTGGTACATCTTCAAGTTGTAGCACCTCTGGTGGACCGTATTTTGTACAGAGTACTGCTTTCATACAGAGTATTCCTTTCGATTGGTTTTGAATAAATATCGTTCCCATGTTGCTATTACAATCGAAGTATACTCGGCGGGCGGTAGTAGTGTCATACCACCCGGGTATTATTTTTGAAGAATTACCACTTAACCCAAAATACCCACCGCCCGCGCTTTGGCAACAGCATCCGCGCGATGATGGGCATCGAGTTTGCCATAGATATTGCGTGTATGCACTTTGACGGTGTTGAGCGAAAGCACAAGCGTGTTCGCAATTCCCTGATTGGTCAGGCCATCGGCAATCAGATGAAGGACTTCGATTTCACGCTTGCTCAGTGGCTCGATTAACGGTGACGCTTGCGTTGCTGGGTTGACTGATTTGGGGTGCGTCACTTTCTGGTTGGGGAACGCGGCCAACACACGCTGCACATAATGGGGGCGTATTTTGTGTGCAAGTGCCGCATCAAGTAACTGACGCATGGGTTGGCCTTCATTCACAAAGATACGCAGATAGCCCTCGGTTTCGGCCAAGGTGAGGGCTTGCTCCAGCAACGGTCGTGCCGCTGAGGGATTGCCCTGTGCTTGATGTGTCAGAGCTTGCAAGGTGAGAATCTCAACCATGCGCCCGACTCTGCCCCCTGCCTCTGCTGCTGAGAAGAGCCGTGCCAACAGTGTCATTGCCTGTTGAATGTCTTCATCTGTTTGCTCAAGTCGATAGCGCGTAATGAGTACCCGCACCAGCGTGATATGCTCAAGTTCTTGCACATAGCGAAGGTCATCATCAACCGATAGACCGCGCTCACGCACCCAGCGAAGTGCTTCGGCGAGTCTCCCTTGTTGGAGCCAAACCCGTGTCTTTAATGCAGCGACCGGTGCTACATTGGGCATCGGCCCCGGATAGTAGAGCGGTTCGGACGCTTCGAGCAACTTGAGGGCGTCATCCAATTGCCCTTGTGCTGTCTTTAATTGCGCTTGCGCCAGATACAGTCCATACGGCCATTCGGGTAATGCGGCTTGCGCGCCAAACGTCTCGCTCTGTAGCAGGTGCTGTCTGGCGGCCTCCACATTGCCCTGTTCATGATAGAGTTGACTCAACCCCAAATGCAGTTCTGCTATTCCCGGCAAGATGGGTTCGTTCCGTGTCACCATAAACTGCAGCGTCTCTTTATAAAGATTGGCCGCATCAAACAGATGCCCCTGTGCAATTTTGATACCACCAAGGGCATAGGTGCTGCTGATGGCAAACAGGAAATGACCCGTCGCCCGTAGGCAAGCGACGGCTTCGGCCATGTGCTTGGCTGCCATTACCAACTCACCATCCGCCCAATACGCAATCCCCAACATGGACCCCGCCAGCCCCGCAATATAATGGTTTGCCTCCGGCAAGAGCGTCAGTGCTTGCCGGGCATGGTGGATGGTGGCCGCGTTGTCACCCAGTGCCTGCGCATGAAACGCCCACGCAACGGCCAATAAGGCTTGCTGCCACCGATGGGTTTCATCATTCGGATCACTGGCAGATGACGATAACCGCTCGGCATCCCGCAGCCGATCCGCTGCTGACTGTAATTCACCAGAGAACAGCAACGCCCATGCCAAGCCAAGACTGAGCGTCATGCGGCCTCGAATCAACTCATCTGGCAACATCTGCACCCATCCGGTCCAGGTGTCATTCTGAAAAAAGGTTTCGCTCGTGGCGAGCCATTCAAGCTCAATGAGGTCCGCTGCGCGCTCAAAATCACGAGCCGCAAGAGCGTGGTGGATGGCATCGGCTCGAAACCCATTTTGCTCGTACCATGCACAGGCACGTCGATGGAGAACCGCCACATCATCGAGCGGCCCCTTATGCAAGCGTGTTTGCAGGGCATCGGCAAAGAGATGATGATAGCGATACCATGTGCGTTGATCATCGAGGGGTACGAGCAGCAGGTTGGTGCGTTCGAGGTATGCTAAGACTTCTTGCCCAGCGGTATCTGCATCGGGTAGGAGCGTATCACAAAGCGCACCACATAGACGACCAAGGATGGAGGTGCAGCGTAAAAAGTGCTGGATGTGTTCAGGCTGCTGGTGTAGCACCTCTTCCACCAGATAATCCAGCACAAAATGATGACTGCCAGAGAAAGAGTGGATAAAATCCGTCGTGTCTGGATGCCCTTGTAAGGAGAGCGCGGCCAATTGCAGTCCTGCAATCCAGCCTTCGGTGCGATCTTCAAGTGCGGTAATCTCATCGACTGAAAGAGTGAGTCCCATCGCTTGGTTCAAAAATTCAGCCGCTTCATTGGGGGTAAAGCGCAGGTCATGAGCACGAAGTTCGGTCAACTGACCCCGTGCCCGTAATCGAGCGAGCGGCAGAGACGGATCTATGCGTGTGGCAATGACAAGGTGCATAGATGGTGGTAGATGCTGAACCAAAAAATGCAATGACTCCTCCACCGCTGGGGACTGAATGAGGTGATAGTCGTCGAGAACAAGGATGAAGTCTTGGGAGACGGTCGTGAGTTCATTGACCAGCGATGTCAGCATAGCGTTGAGTGGTGGCGGTGATTGCAAGGCACGTAAAATGCCTTCGCCCAGTTGAGGCTCGGTTAGGGTGATCGTTCGCAATGCCGCCACTAAATAAACAAGAAAGCGTGTGGAATCGTTATGCTCCTCGTCCAGTGAAAGCCACGCCACGGGCTGAGTGCATGTCGCCACCCATGCGCTGAGTACCGTTGTTTTGCCAAAGCCAGCGGGGGCAGAGATGAGGGTCAGTTTGCAGTGTAGCCCTGCTGTCAGTTGTTTGTGTAGACGTGGACGCGACACAGCATGGGGGCGTGGTGGTGGAATATAGAGTTTGGTGTTTAGGATGGGTATAGACATCAACTATCGCCTCCTTCAATCTGGTCAAAAAAGTTCCAGACGGCCATGCCAACCGGACCTAAGATCGTCTCTTTGAGTCGGGCAATATAGACGGGGACATCCATTTGCTCACAACTCTCTACCTTGCACAGTGTCCCAGCCTCAAGTTCATCCGCAATTTCGTGCAGCGGCAACCGACCCCACCCCAAGCCTGTGCGGATTAACTCCTTTTTGGTGTTGTGGTCCGATACATACCATTGGAGGCCATTTTTCAAAATCCCAACCTCTGGCCCCTCCTTATAGCTGGCTTTCAGTACCACCTGCGGATATTGGGCTAATTCGGTCAACGTTAGATCGGATGCTGGTACTGGAAACTGATTGGAGACGAGGACTGGCAACATGAATTGTTCAATGCGCTTATACGTCACCTTGCTATCCTGTTCCATGCCTGGGTAAATGCCAATATCGACTTTGCCGTCCAACAACATGCGCTCGCCGGATGAGGTTTCGATATCCAAATGAACCACCGTTGTTGGGAAGTCCTGTTTCAGTTTCTGTAATAAGGCAATGACCCGTGTCATTGGAAAAATCGAGCTGACGCCGATGCGCAATTCGGTTTCGACCTCGGTACTCATTTGGCGCGCAAATTCGTCAAATTCATGTGCCACCTGCATCAAGTGCTGAATCTTATGAATGAGCAATCGCCCTTCTCTAGTCAACTCAGGGCGGTAGGGGTCGCGATCAAAAATAGTAATTTGATAGTACTCTTCGACCTGTTTCACCGAGTATGAGACAGCAGAACGGGCTTTGAACAGTCGCTCACTGGCGCGCCGAAAACTGCCTTCTTGATAAATCACGTCGATCACGTGTAAATGTTCTAATGCGATCATGGTCTAATTTCCTGAACATCTTGATCAAAAACCCATGCTTTTTTTTGCCATGTTTTTCAGCTACAATGATTTTACTGGTTGCGGACGTACAAAGCAAACTGCATACCGACGTAATGAAAAAGCTTGTCAGCAGGT
>JBCCFC010000829.1:0-6322 GCA_039029935.1 Chloroflexota bacterium | reverse complement strand
TGCGACCACCCGAAGGTCCATTTCTGCTGTCCCTGGCCCATATTGTTTTGCTCTTGGTTGATTGCTTGACACGAAAGAGAATTTTCTTATAATAGTGTTTACTTGTCATCTTCGTGGATGTGAAATGTCCAAGAAAATTTCGGCTTGTTCTTCAAACAAGTTCTTGAAGTAAAAGAAAGACAATATTCTACTCTTTGTATGACCTGAAAATTTTTATTCTTTTTTTAAGGCTCAACGTGGAGAAAGTCATGAAGACATCGTTGATTTATATTATTACTAGGAAGCCATGCTGGACCCAATCCAGTAGTAGTAGTAGTAGTATTTTTTTTGAATTCGCACAGTATCACAGGCAATGCTGCCTCCTCGTCGGCTTGCGCCCGCTCTCAATAGAGGTAAATAACACAGTAAGAACAAAGGTCGGGAATGCAGTGTGATTACAACAACGGTGGTATCTGCCTCGATTCAGGATCGACTTGAACAATAGCACCAGCAGCCAAATCGCCCAAACGAGCGGTCCAGCGTTTGAGTTTTAAATCCAACACTCGACCCGGCATAGGCAATTCTTTATGCATGGATGATTTGCCATAATACCCCAACTTGGGATAGAAGGTGCGGGCATCTGGTACAGCGCCCAGGCTAATTTGCCGCGCCCCCAGTCGCATGGCCTGTATTTCCAGAATCTCCATCAATCGCCGTCCAACGCCTTTGCCGCGCACCGATGCATCCAACGCTAACATGCGCGCTACCACGTTGCTTCCCTTGCGAAAGGCAAAGACACCACCAACGATGGTTTCGTCTTGCAACGCTACAATCATCAACGTTTGGTCATCGGGAAAGCCATTGTGAACGTCAATAAAACGACGGTCATCATGCGTCAAAGGCGGGTCAAATTGGCTGCCGACCACATTAAAGGCATGTATGAGATCGTCGGTTGAGTTGATAAAGCGAAAAGTAAAACTATCTGTTTGTATTGTCATAAATATTGTTCCCTTGTTTCAGTCCATCTGTTTGTATTGTCATAAATATTGTTCCCTTGTTTCAGTCCATACTCAATAGAGAGTGGTTCAGACTGACAAATAGACCACCATTTAGCAGAATCCAGCGATGTGTCCCGCATCAAAGTCGGGTCGTCCGGCATAGGTTCATGGAACAGTTTGGTGCTATCAACACCCAAGGCATCCATTGCACGCCGCTGAAACGTATATGCGCTCATCCTTGGACCCGCCACGTGAATGGGGCCTTGAATCGTTGATTGTGCCAGATGCACCACCGCGCCTGCCACCTCTTGCACCGATAACGGGCTTTTATAATAGTCATCATAGAGCGTACAAGTTTCGCCCTGCAATAATCTATCTCGTGTTCGTGCCAGCCTCGCATCAAGTTCGCCATCCACAAATCCATAGATGTAACTGGGGCGTACAATACAGCTATCCGCAACCATCTCTTGCACCAGTCGTTCGCATAGCACCAAATTGTGTCCATATGCATTGATTGGGTCTGGCGAATCATTCTCGGTGTACTCTCCTTTTCGTCCGCTAAACACCGCATCGCTGGAAATATAGACAAACCGACACGTAGATATTTGCTCCAACAGGCGTCGTATGGCTGCCTCGAGCCTGTCGGCGGGTTGGTTCATTTCCACAGCAGCAGCAAAAATCACCACTGTTGTAGAGGAATCTAGTGGCAACGCCGTGTCTTTGTAAAAGTTATATGATTCTGACTCTGTGAACTTGGGTGTTGTGTGATGGGTGGCGATTACCTTGGGTTCCCGCTGCATGAGGTGACGGGTAACTTGTTGTCCTAGATAACCGCTAGACCCAATAATGAGTGTCGTCATTCGTGTCTCCTCCTTTTTTGTTAAGTAAACCCAAATATGTTTTTAGAAATAAAGTCCAGTCAGCACACCCCGTGCCAGCAATTCTCAATTCAGAAATATAAATTGCAATGGAAATAAAATTACAGAAAAGAATGAGTACAATCCCTGAAAAAAGAATGAGGGGGAATTATGTTGAACAAACTATTAGAAAAAATCACAACAGCGTTTGAAAAGCTGCCAGACCACAGAAAAAAAAGCAATGCAACCAAGTATAGAATAAAGGATGAAGCACTGAGTGCATTCATAGCATTCTATCTACAATTTCCATCATTCCGGTCATATCAAAAAGATGCACAAAGACCGAATGGGTTGAGCCAAAAAAATTTCCAAAGCATATTTGGAGAACACCAAACGCCATCAGAGAATCAAATGAGAAATCTTCTTGACCCAATCAAGCCTGAAAATGTAGGAAATATATTCTGGATAGTATATGACTATGCATCCAAAGAAAAGATACTAGAGCCATTTAAAAGTGTTAATGGGACAATGCTCATTGGCATGGATGGAACCCAATACCATTCATCAACGAGTATACATTGTCAGCACTGTAATACAAAACAGTGTGGTGATACGACCCATTATTCGCATAATGTCATCGCACCAGTCCTTCTCTCGCTAGAGCATGAGTTTGTCCTACCCTCAGGGTTGTTCAGTTCTTCGAGCAAGTCGTTCAGGCGTCGTTCGACATGCTCGGATAACGCTTGGTTGCTTGTGTAGGCAATAATCAGCACAAAAGAGACATCATAGCTATCCAAGGCGCGTTCAATGGCATCTTTCTTAGCGAGCATTTTTTCGTTAAACCGCTCCAATCGCCCTGCCAAAATATCCTTGAATCCAGCGATAAATTTCTCCATTGAACCGAGATCAGGGCTTTTGTTGCCTGCTTCTGTCCATTTCGACTGCACGATATAGACTTCACGTATGTCTTCATCAAAGTAGATGGCATCAATACCGTTATCGTCAAAACTATCCACGATGGTGTCAGCCGCCGCCTCATTGGTCAGCGCGGCAATATGGCGAATGGTCAGCGCGGCTTGACTGCGTGTGAGGAAATTCTGCTCTTGCTGTTGCGCTGCACGATTCTCAACATCGGAGAGGTCGATTAAGCCATCAAATTCTTTTTTGAGGACTGTGCGGATACGACGTATGTGGATGTCACTCATTGATTACCTACCCCTTTTTTGACACGCAAGTATACGGATTATTTTCAAATATTAGCCTTCCTGTCAAAGATTACAACTCTGTTTATACCTGTTTCATTATGCTCTAATGTTCGCAAAAGGGCAAACATTATGCAGTTATGTGTAGACAATACCTGCCAACCTACAAGAGCAATTGATGTATTCGGTATGCTATGCTGCACGTATGACTGAAAATTTGGCTTCACCAAATACTCCGTCTGATATTTGCACAATCGCTGTTATCATCTTTGTTTCACCTACTTCTGTTTATGATATAATGACGACTCAATTGCATGTTGATTTGTGATTCGATCATGTCGAATGTTTGAGTGAGGTATACAAAATTATGCAAACCGCAACACAGCCAGAGTTAGTCAATATTTTTCAATCAATTCCCCTGCAGGAACAGATGACATCCTTGCGTTTTTTGACCAATGATGATGGTGAAAAGACGGATGTTGTTGTGCCAATGGCGACGTGGGAGCTTTTATTGAGTTGGCTTGAAGATATTGAAGATCGGGTTATTGTTCAGGCATGGGCACCGAAATTGGCAGAACATCCTGAAAAGTCAGGCGCGTTGAAATGGGAAGACATTGCGGATGATTGGCTCGAAGATGAGGATGAAGCATGAGTGCGCCATACGACTTGTATGTTGAACCTGCACTATACAAAGCGCAGAAGAAGTTACCCGGAAGCCTGCGTTCACAGCTAAAATACATCATTGCCAATTTAGCCTATGAACCACGTCCCCACAATAGCCGAGTGTTGAATGTTGATGGGCTTGATGTGCCTGAAGATGTTGAACTTAGACGAATACGGATTCGCAATCGACGCTTAATCTATGCAATTGATGAATCTGAAAAATGGGTTCGGGTTTGGGGGATACGTCGGAGACCTCCATATGATTATGAAGACTTGTCCGAGCTTGTGAAACTTTTATGAATTTTTACCTGTTACCCGACTTCTCCGCGTCCCAATTCAGTCAGGCCAACTTGTTCAAACTCGGCGAGAAGTTCGTCCAACATTTTTGTCTCTTCACGGGATGTTCGACGGGCTGATGGTTGATTTGTCTGTGTCGCTAACTCGGCATCCAAGGCATCCATTGTCAACGTTGGCAGGTCAAACGCTTCTTGAAACCATACAATATCCTGCGCTAATTCTTCTGCCATTCGTCCAGTGGGTGTTGCTGGCTCTCGTTGATAGCCAGTGAGTTGACCGTCATGTTCATGGTAGACGACGCGTACACAATAGCCATCTTCATCGCGGAATACTCTGTATGTCCACAACATCATGCTCATCTCGTTTATGTGCTGTCATCGCACGGATATGCGCCCATGCTCTGCAAAATGGCTGGTGCAAATACTTGCTGCAATCGACTTGTTGGTGGCATTTTTTCCGCTACATCCATCATCAAGCATACAAGCCATTTGCGGAATTGACAAGATTTTATCATTACTCTTGGTCTTGCGTTTGTAACAATATGGAGTGCCAGCTATAATGACACAAAAGAACCAATTTGGGTCGCTTACGATTGACCCATAAAAACAAATCAAGCTATTTCCAGATGACAGATAAAAGCCAAAACCAATCAAGTGAGTCAGGTGACACCATTTCCGTTGGCAATATCAGTGATAGCCAAAATGTGATTGTTGGCAACCATAATCAAATTAATGTCAACACAACACCGCCACCCATCAACACTACGGACAAAACCAATCAACGCAACCACAACGTCCTACGCCAAGCCGTCCATCTCTTCTGGGTCAAGGGCGTTCTCCACAGTTCACTCTACCATGAGGTGCGTATCCGGCTGGGGCTGGACCAACGTGCCGATGCTGTCGATTATCCTTGGGACTTGATTCTGCAACAGACGGATGGCCCCGATGTTGCCATTGATGACCGCAAGCAATTGACCGATATCTATGATGAATTGAATGGGCAGATGCTTATCCTTGGCGCACCCGGTTCGGGGAAGACGACAACTTTGTTGATGTTAGCTGAGTCGCTGTTGGCACGCGCTGAGCGAAATCCAGAGCAGCCTACGCCCGTTGTCTTCAATCTCTCATCATGGCAGGATGGGCAATCGCTGGCTGAGTGGCTGGTCGAAGAGTTGAACCTGCGTTATCAGATGCCCAAGAAGGTGTCGCAAGGGTGGGTGGAACGTGATGAATTGGTGTTGCTGTTGGATGGATTGGATGAAGTGGGGGAGGCGCGGCGGGATGCCTGCGTTGCGGCCATCAATGAGTTTCGGAGCGAACATGTTGTGAGTCTGGTGGTATGTAGCCGTATTGATGAGTATGAATCGTTTACGAGTAAACTGCGGTTGAGTGGGGCGGTGATCGTGCGTCCGTTGACTCGAATGCAGATTAACGCGTACATTGCCGAATTGGGTACGTATGGTGTGGTGTTGGCAGCAGCATTGGTTGGCAATGCGGAGTTGCGTGAGTTGGCAAAGACGCCACTGATGTTGAGTGTGATGGCATTTGCATTTGAAGGACAGGAGGTGAATGAAGAGCAGCGCCTTGATACCAAAGCGATTTTTGACAAATATATTGAGCGGATGTTTGTGCATCGGGAATTACCACATTTATATACGCCGAAGCAAACGCTTGGGTGGTTGCATTGGTTAGCAGGTCGGATGGTTAAGCGGGGACAAACATTGTTTTTGATTGAGCGGTTACAGCCAGATTGGTTAACTACTGAAAAACAAATGAATTTGTATCAGCAAGTTGTTAGATTCAGTGGTCGCTTGCTTGTTGGACTAGTTATTGGTCTAATCGGAATCCTATCTACTGGTCTCGTTTTGCTCCTAACTATGAGCCTGACTGGATTTTTTGATAGTCTGACTGTTGTCGTAATTGGGGGATTAATTAGCGTGTTAAGTCTTGGTTTAATTAATTACCTGACTGTTATGCCAGCGATTGATGATGATTTGCTATGGTGGGAAGCATTGCAAATGGATATCTTAGATGCATTCAATTTAAGGCAAGGCAGATTTGAGACATATACAAAAGAAAAAAATATTCGAACAGAATATCTTGGATGGATAACTCAAAATTTAACAAATTTCTGGAAAAAAGATTTTATTATAGATTTATTCGCTTTATTTACATGTGATATAGTTTTGTTTATACGGTATTGCATTCTGCGTATTCTTATTTATTATGACAAGCACACCCCTTGGAACTACGCTCGTTTCCTCGACTACACAGTTTCACGGCTTTTTCTATACAAAGTCGGTGGTGGCTATGTGTTTGTACATCGC
>JBCCFC010000828.1:0-6325 GCA_039029935.1 Chloroflexota bacterium | reverse complement strand
TTATCAAAATAATCAATTCCCATCTCCTGTAATTTCGAAATATCAAGGCGCAAATCGGCAGACGGTTTTTTCAGAATCTCGATATCAATAAAATTTTTATCCACTGTCATGTTTCTACCGATAACATTACAATTGTAGATGAGTTTTTGGCAATAATCCTGTTCTTCCTTTGCCCATAAGGAACGCCTCCATTCTTTGCGAGTAGGTTCCGACGGGTTCTGAGGGAGATACCCTATATTGATGGTTGTGGTGTGTTGTGTATTCCCTTCACCGATAACAACGGCTTGGCTGTTGTTGATATTGCCTTGGATGTTGGTCTGTGGATTGGGCTTGCTCATTGTGACGTTAGTCCTTCGAGTTGTTGAAAATCGCTGCTCGACATAGATTCATGTATATGGTCCGAATTATGCTCGAATATCAGCAAAAGGTCAAACACTATCACACCCCAACACTATCACACCCCAACACTATCACACCCCAACACTATCACACCCCAACACTATCACACCCACAAAACCAACCCCGCCAACAGCAACGTACTCACCAACGATGTCACCGCCTGCCGCCCCGCCAGCATTCCCGCATACCGCCAACCCAACTCATTGCGGATACTCCACAGCGTAAATAGACAGGCTGTGAGTGTTGAGGCCAGATAGACCAGCACAAGGACTTGCCCGGCGGTGAGGGTTGCCAGCAATGCGCCTTCACCTTGATTGAGAGCAAGCAGGCCATCTTTGCGCACAATCGAGAAGATGATGCCCGGTGCGACTTCGCCGGGTAAGCCAAATAGCCTCAATGTCGGCGCTACCCACATCGCCAGTTGTGCCAGAATGCCGCTGTAGGCGAGGACGCTGCCAATCACACAGACGATGAGAAAGATGGGCATGGCTTCGGTCAAAAATTGGGTGAGAACATCTCGCAGTCGCCGCCAGATGCCATGAACGGTCGGCTTTTTTAATGGTGTGTGGTGTGTATCTGGTAAGGTTGTGTCAGGCAGCAGTGGTTTGTGCCATAGTCGTGTATAGATCGCTCCGGTGATGAAGAGTACGAACAGATAGGGAGCAAAGAGCCAGGGATGTTGCGCTGAGTTGAAGAGCGAGAGTGATGCGCCGATCTGATAGCTACAGGCTGACCCAAAGGCGATGAGCGAGACACAGGCTTTGCGTGTGCAGACATCGCAGGCACGGCTTTCATGCACAGCGACAACGTTACAACCAAAGCCCGTCAATATAGGGATGAGGTCACGTCCATGCAACCCGATGCGGCGTAACCAAGGGTCGAGTGCTGCCGTGATGCGCGCCTTTAGCCCAATTTCATCGGTGATTGCCACGCTGATGCCGATCAACAACACAACGGGGAATGCCCATAAAAAGGAGTACCAGCCCAGTGTAATCACCCCGTAATCACCGACGAGTAATGTGTGGAGGAGCGGTGAGATTTCGTTCAGTGGGGCCAGCCATGTCGCAAGTGGTGTGATGGCATAGGTGTCACCGATAGGCTGAAACCAGTCGGCAAAGAGATAGGCCAGATAGACGGGGAGGCCAAAGAGAAGAGCCATTGCCCACAGTGACAGCCAAGATGTCCATCGTTCTGTAGTCCTATGCACCTCTATCATGTTCGCCTTTTCCCTACCAAACTGTTTATGTTGAAAGTCCGGTCAATAACTGACGTATCTCTTGAATAAACGTCCCAAGTTTCGCCACCGTAATCGCATCTAACGTATCGCTCTGCTTAAGATTATATTTGCGCCGCAATTCAGTTGATATTGTCATCAGCCCACGCTGAAGAATTTGCACTGTTGCGTCCATTTAAAGCTCTTTATAATTAGAGTACTGAGTTTCAGTCATGATTGAAACTCAGTATGGCTGGTTTAAAAAATTTTGTCAAGATTTTGAGTTTGACGGTAACGCTGCAGCTACTCCACCACATCACCATGACAGATATGATCAACAATCGGCTAATTTCATCTGAACTTCGGCAATAAGGTCCTGATTCTCATATGTTTGTGCCTCGGTCAATGCTTGTTGAAACCACGCTTTTGCCACCGCTGGTTTGTTTTGTGCCAGCGCTATATCACCATGAGTACGCAATATATATTGCATAGGTCGCTGAATCACATATGCCTCCGCTAAGGCGAGTGCCTCGGTGACGTGCGCCTCAGCCACCTCTAATTTCCCAGACAAATACGCAACTCGGGCCAAATGGCTATAGCCTATCACGTGGTGGTACAGGTTGTTTGCTGCCTGTGCGCCTGCCACAGCCTGTTGACCCGCCTCATACGCCTGCTCATAATCACACCGCTCGACATAGACGCGGCTGAGTCCACCCCAACTGAGGATTGCCGGAAGAACCGTTAGGTTATGCGCTGTGCTAAAGGCGATGGCCTGTTGCAGATGGGTTTCGGCTTGATCAAATCGCTCTGTGCGTAAGCAACTAATGCCTAACGCAAAGTAAAGACCACAAGCCATTTCGGGGTATCGTTCGTCCTCAATAGCTGGATTTTCCTCAAAATGCGCTTGGGCACGTTCCGCCCATGTCATAACGTCTTGATTTGTACCCGCATAGAAATAGCTAAAGGTCAGCTTGACAGCCGCCGCACCAGCCGCAAACTTGTTTCCGTCTGCGAGCATTTGCGCATACCCCTCTTGCATCATCTGGCGTCCCTGTGTGAGTTGCCCAGACAGATAGGTCAGTACACGACCCAATTCAAAAAGACGAGCGGGGGTCTCTTCGTATTCGATTGCCTGCGCCAGAAAACGCTTGGCTTCATGCATGGCCCCAATCGCAAAGGCATGATGCCCCGCCATTTCAGCATAATGTGCAGCACGGTCAAGCTGTTGTGCTTCGGCATGATGACGGATGAGTTGTACGGTGACACGGTCAAGCTCCTCAGCATAGATCATCTCCAGCATCTCTGCCGCACGCCGATGTAGAAAACGCCGTCGGGTATGGCTCAATTGTTGGTGGATAACGTGGGCCAGAAAGGGCTGTACAAATGCATAGGCTTGCCCTTCTTCACGTAGCATATTAGCATCCAGCAGTATATCCACCCCATCGACCGTCTCTTCTTCGCTACACTTGCTGAGTTGCTGCAACAACTCAAAGTGGATGCCTGGTTCCAGCACAGCCGCCGCTTGTAACAGTTGTTGAGCATCATTTGGCAGTTGAGCAATGCGCGTGATCATCATCTGCGTCAGGTCTAGCGGTAAATCCTGCTCCGATGTCTGCAGGAGTTGTTTGAAAATATAGGGGTTGCCACCGCTCTGCCGATGCATGTGCGCAACGTCGTCCACATCAACAGCCAAGGCGTTCACAAGCTCAGTTGCGTCGTCTAGGGTGAGGCTTGGCACATCCACACGCGTGAGTTGCCCGATGCGATGCCAGTGTGAGAGTGTTTGGTTGAGATGCATGGGCGTCTCCTCTGGTTGATATGCCGCCACAAGCAATAGTTGCTCATTTTTCATCCGATCCATAAGGTAGGTCAACCAGTCCAACGTCGTCTGGTCTACCCAGTGCAGATCATCAATGAAAAACAGCAGTGGACGAAAGGGCAGGATGCGTAGAAGTTGTGTCAGTGCCTCGAAGCTCTGTGTCAGTACCTGTTCGGTGATGAAGTCGGATGGTATGGATGGTGACGGCGACGGTGACAGTGGCGACGACGGTGGCGATATAGATGATTCTGTCGATAGATCAGGGTGCAACCGCGTCAGCAAGCGACGCCACCCCGAGGCCAAGCGGGGCAGTTGACTGCGCACCATTTCTCGATTGAGTAGCCGAATGATGGGACCGAAGGATAACGGTTGGGTCGTATTCAAGCACACTGTCTCTAGCAGAATGGGGCCGCTCGATTGTTGTTGTGCAATGACCTGAGCAGCCCAAGTCTGCCAGAGCGAAGTTTTGCCAATGCCAAGTGTACCCGCCAACAGCACAACCTGCATCTGTCTCTGTAACACCTTCTCATAACACTGACGCAGGGTAGCTAGCTCGGCAGTTCTACCCACAAGAGGCGGCAACTTGCCCATATCGGTTGTTTCTACTGTATTAGCTGCAGGGGACATATTCGGTTGGGACGCAACGTCCAATGTGTCCTGCAAAATAGCCTTGTATAACGCAACCGTTTCGGGCTGTGGCTCAACATTCAATTCACGCCGCAGCACTTTTCCTATCTGCTCATAGACCTTCAGGGCTTGGCTCTTTTGCCCCAACCGTGTATATGACTCCATCAGCAGACGCGCCATTACTTCATCCGTGTCATCGTGTTTGCGAGCAGTCTGTGTAGTCGTCACCAAATCGGCCCATCGTTCAGCAGTGTGATAGACCTGTGCCAGTCGTAACAACCCTTGACGATAAAGCTGTTCTAATCGTTCGCGCTCTGCCAGCAGCCAGAGTTCAAAGTCAGGGGCATCGTGGAGGCGTAGCGTATCCAGCAGCGGGCCACGCCAGTGGGCAATCAGTGAGGCTGTTCTGTCAGGATCGATATGTGCCTGCTGTAATTGGGTCGTCAATCCGCTGGCAAACTGCAAGACATCCGTCGTGACCTCGTTTGATAGGCAAACCAAATCATCTTCAATCACCAGTGCTTCTTCACCTAACGCTTTCCGGATCAGCGATAAATGATTGCGTAGATTTTTACGTCCGGCTACCGGATCACTCTTCGCCCATAGGAGGTTCATCAAGAATGTGCGTGACTGTGGTGTCTCGCTGAGTGCCAAGTACGCCAGCAACGCATATCCTTTGGCAACTGTGAAGGGGACGGCATTGCCATCAACATGGATTTGTGGTGAACCAAGCAACGATAATGTGATCATGCCCAAGATTATAGTCCATGCATCAACAATCGAGCAAAGACTTTTGGGACGCTCATCCAAACATTTAGGACGCTCTCTCTGCCTGTTTAGGACGCTTCTTTCGGACACACAAATTATACAATGTTGACAAGCAACTATTTTATTGACAGCGTATTAAATCAAGGAGATTAGAAATGAGCGCAATAACAGCAACAGGCGGTACAAACCGCATTCTTCAATATGGACTTTATGTCGTTATGGCTCTATTGACTGTAGCCATGCTCTTTGCAGGTGGCATGAAATTGGCGGGCAATAAGGAATTATGGCAGCAGTTTGTTGCCTTTGGCTACCCCTACTGGTTCTATATTCTGACAGGCATCATTGAGGCGGGTGCTGCCATTCTGCTATGGCCTCGACAGACGCGGCTGATTGGTGCAGGACTTATCGTTGCCACCATGATGGGTGCTCTCTACTCCAATATGATGGTTGGGGCCAGCCAGTTCTATGCTGTAAACATCGTGGTTGCCACACTGGCGGCACTTGTTGGTTGGTTCAATCGCAATAGCTGGCCGCTGAGTCGGTAGTCAATTCAGAAAAAATGATTGTAAGTAAAGATATACATAAAGGACAAAAATATGATTTCAGTTATACAAAGAACGACCTATCTTATGACACTGCTGGCATTGCTTCTATTACTTGCAGCCTGCGCACCCATTCAACCCGTCTCCGTAGAGTCAGATGTGGCGTCAGAGTCGTCCGCAGAGGCATATACTGATGACGACACTACCGAGGCTCAAACTGATGAGACATTATCTGATGAGACATCATCTGATGAGACATTATCTGATGAGACATTATCTGATGAGACATCATCTGACGCAGTTATGAGCGATGGTCCAACCGTGACCATTCGCAATGCTTTTCAAGCGGCCATGACCAATGGCAACGAGATGGTTGTTGACGAGGCCACGGCTACCATTGGTGATGATGTTGAATATGATGGCATTATCTTCGATATCGATGTCAGCGCAGAGAGCATCAGCATGGTCTTTAATGTCAGCGAACGGGCGCAGATAGACCCTACGGGGATTGTTGGTGCCGACACTTTTGAGCGATATCACATCAGTTTTGAGGGGCTGACTGTGGTCAGTGCTTCGGCGAGTGAAGACGCCACCGTTGTGCCGACAGTCGAACTTGTCGATGGGGAAATCCTCGTTGAGTTCTCTGAGGGGATGGAATTAGGCGTTGGCTTTGATGCACTGATTACTATTGTGACTGAGTAGTGACTTGCCCAGATACCCTTAGACTTGATTGTACCCGCTTCGCAGTGAAGTATTCAAAACAGGGTCATCATCGCCATTCGTGATGATGACCCTGTTTTTTTCAGTTCGAGACATTTGGGTTACTTAAGCAGTGTTGTGGGTTAAGCTGATATTGGTCGATAGTTGCCATTGCGTTCACCATGTGACATTGTAGGAATTGTCTTTCCGTATCCTCATGTAATGTAAAGTACTAGCAAACCATGCTGCATCCCGTCC
>JBCCFC010000827.1:0-6328 GCA_039029935.1 Chloroflexota bacterium | reverse complement strand
GCGAAATATCGGACGGTAAATAAAAAAGCAGCGTTCTTCCGAATCCTCGTTGAGAAAAACGAGGATTCGGAAGAACGCTGCTTTTTTATTTACCGCTATTTCTTCTTCTTTTTCGACTTACGGTCGTCAATATCACCTTCATAGGTCAGTGCTTGTTCACCGCTCTCACCTGTGCGCATACGGATGATATTTTCTACATTAGAAATAAAGATGACGCCATCACCCTGCTTGCCCGTGACCGCTGCCTCTGAGATGGCCTTGACGGTCTTGTCAACGTGGCGCTCACTGAGTACAACATTGACTTGCAAGCGGTCCAGCATGTCAATCTGGTAAGAGCCAGAGCGACCTGACAGCGTGATACCCCCTTGGCGACCATGCCCTTTGATCTCCATCACATTCATGCCCACAATGCCAATCTCACGCAATGCGGCCTTCACATCATCCAGTTTTTCTGGGCGGATAATCGCCTCAATTTTCTTAAACATATATATTTTCTCCCATGAAGAGTCTAGCTCAGATGCATCACCCACTGTCGTATTGAGACCTTCGGGAGGTGACGCAGATGAATTGGTCTATCTATTGTTCGTATCGTCACCTCCCGAAGGTCAGGATCGTGATGAGTGATAGCTCGGATATGGGACCTCACATCCCTATAGTATGTATTCTACTGTGCAACCTGCCACGTCTGCAACTTGCAACCTGCAACCTGCAACCTGCAACCTGCCCTTTGCAACCTGCAACCTGCAACCTGCAACTTTACGAATACGCACGCTCGCCATGTTCGCTGATGTCCAGACCGACCTGCTCTTCATCTTCGGTGACGCTTAGACCGATGGTGCTGTCAATAATTTTGAGAATCACATAGGTGATAATCACAGCGTAAGCAATGGTCACAATGATGGAGACGACTTGGGCGACAAACTGTGTAACGCCACCAAAAATCAAGCCTTCTGCACCAACCGAGGCGAAGAGACCTGTGGCAAGCGCACCCCATGTACCTGCCATACCGTGACAAGCCCATACATCGAGTGATTCATCCCAACCGCGATGCTCACGGAAGTTGATCGCGTAGTAGCTGATGGGTGCAGCAACCGCACCAATGATCAGCGCGTACATAGGTGTGACCCATCCTGCTGCTGGTGTAATTGCCACCAGACCACAGACCGCACCTGTGACCATACCCAGAACGCTTGGTTTTTCGTCACGCCAAGCCAGCAGCATCCACACGACCATACAGGCAGCCGCCGCCGTGTTGGTGTTGATGAGTGCCAGTGCCGCAAGGCCATCTGCCGCCAATGCGCTACCACCGTTGAAGCCAAACCAGCCTACCCAGAGAAGTCCAGCACCCAATACCGTAAAGGTGATGTTGTGTGGCTGGATTGCACTTGTGCCAAATCCCTGGCGTTTGCGAATCATAAAGGCAAAGACCAAGGCCGAGTAACCCGCCGTGATATGAACGACGTTGCCACCCGCAAAGTCCAGCGCATGGACGCCTGGCATACCAAACAAGGCCATATCGGTGAACATGCCGCCGCCCCAGACCCAGTAACATACAGGGTCATAGACAAAGGTTGCCCAGAGTACGGCAAAGACGAGATAGGCTCGGAAACGCACACGCTCGACAAAGGCACCTGTGATGAGTGCTGGCGTGATGATGGCAAACGTCATCTGGAAGGCCACAAAAAGCAGCGTTGGAATCGACCCTGACATACTTTCGTAGGTGATGCCTGCCAGACCAATATGGTCAAATCCGCCAAACAATCCGCCGACGCTGCTGCCAAAGGCCAAGCTATAGCCGATGAGTACCCATTGAATGCTGATGACACCCATCATGATGACACTCAAATTGAGCGTAGACAAAATGTTCTTGCGGCGGACCATACCGCCATAGAAGAAGCCCAACGCAGGCGTCATCATCAAAACGAGTGCGGTGGAGATCAAAATCCAGGCCGTATCTCCCGTATTCAAGCCATCCATAAAACTTTCTCCCTTTTGTTATAATTGGTTTTCTGTCTCAATCCATCATCAAGATTAAACCGTTTTAAGTACCTTGATGAAATAAGTGATAATAAGTCAACAAAATAAAACTGCATATTTTGATTTGTGCAATTTGTCCATAGCAAAAATACTTGTGTAAGGTTAATACGGTTGGCGTTGTTCTTCAATGTGCAAGTTGCACAATATTCGTTGGTACTGCACTGTGCAATTTCAATGGCGGTTGTTTTGGGCATATCAGTAGCGGGCGTATCAGTGTTGGTCTGCTGATGATTGGCGTGATAAAATCATGAATACAGTAACCATTTGATAGCATACGACAATGGATTTAGGACAGGGAACGGATTTTTTTTGCGAAAGATTTCTGTGTCTGAGAGACCATACCGTAGGTCACGCTATTAGCGTGACAATCTGGGTTAAACCGATGAACTTGATTCGTCAGGATGCCAAGAAATCCGTTCCCTATGCCAAATCCGCTGTCGTATTTTTACAAGGAGAAAATGATGAAAGCCATTGTTGTAGACAATAATCAAGAAGGAAATCCATTGTCGTGGCAAGAGGTAACGCAACCCATCTACGCAGCAGACGAAGTGCTAGTGAATATCCACGCCACCGCCTTGAACCGCGCCGACCTCATGCAACGCGCAGGTAACTATCCACCGCCACCAGGCGCACCCAACATCATGGGGCTGGAGATGGCCGGAACGATTGCCGCGGTTGGGGGACAGGCCAAACAAGCAGGATACACGGAGGGTGAGCGCGTCTGTGCATTGTTGCCGGGTGGTGGCTATGCCGAGCAGGTCGCTGTACCCTATCGCATGTTGATGCGTATCAACGAAATGGAGCCGGATTCGACGTCGGGGGCTGGCTGGAGTTTTGAAGAGGCCGCAGCCATTCCCGAAGTATTTTTCACAGCCTATCTCAATCTGTTTATGGAAGCGGGGTTAAAAGCGGGTGACACCGTGTTGATGCATGGTGGGGCCAGCGGTGTCGGCACTGCAGGTATCCAAATGGCGCGCGAGGCGGGTTGTTGTGTCATCATCACCGCTGGAACTCAGGAGAAAATCGACTATTGTCGTGAGCTGGGGGCAGACTTGGCAATCAACTACAAAGAGGACGATTTTGTCGAGCGTATCCAAGCGTTTACTGGTGGCGAGGGGGGAAGCGAAGGCGTCGATGTCATCATGGACATGGTGGGTGGCTCCTATCTCAAGAAGAACCTACGCTTGCTCAAACCCTATGGCCGACTGGTCATCATCTCCATGCTTGGTGGTGCAACCGCAGAGATCAACCTTGGCTGGCTCATGCGTCCCCGACTGCGACTAATCGGCTCGGTCCTGCGTCCACGTAGCGTTGATGAAAAGGTCGAGCTCAAACGACGTTTCCTTGAACAGTTTGGCGCACACCTCCGCGATGGTCGCATTAAGCCCATCATTGATTCGGTTTACCCGATTGAAGAGACCGAGGCTGCACAGGCGCATATGGCGGCTAATAAGAACATTGGCAAGATTATTTTGAAGGTGAAGGGTTGAAAAGTTGAAAGGTTGAAGGGTTGAAGGGCTGAAAGTTGAAAGGTTAAAGAGTTGATTCTTCACTTTTCACTTTTCGCTCTTCACTCTTTCCACAAGGGTAAAAATGTCACAAACCAAACAGGACACACAAACCATTTTTCACCCCCAAACCTATGTCACAGGTGTCCCCTACGATGTGCTGGCACGGCTGCGACGGGATGAAGGCGTCGTCTGGGTTGAGGAGGAGGCAGTTCTCAACGCTCCTGCTGGCCCCGGCTTCTGGCTCGTGCTGCGTCATGCCGATGTCGAGCAGGTGATGCGTACCCCCAAGCTCTTTTCATCCTGGCTCGGTACACAAATCCGCAACCCACCCACCGACACTGACCTCGGCTATGTGCGCCAGATGATGCTCAACATGGACCCGCCCGAACATTCACGGCTGCGTCGATTGCTCCATCAGACCTTTACACCCACCGCTGTTGCTGCACTGGAGGAGGGAATTCAGCGCAATGCACAGATGATTGTGGCGCGAGTGTTGGGGCGGGCCGTCAGTGATACGGATAAGGCATTTACTTGCGACTTCGTGCGTGACATCGCCGCCGACCTGCCGCTGCTCACCCTTGCTGACCTCTTCGGCATGCCCGCCGAGGACCGTCTGCTCCTCTTTGACTGGGCTAACCGCGTCATCGGCTACCAAGACCCCGACTATGCAACCTCGGCCAAGTTTGATGTCAGCCAAGGCAGCGACATGGCACGACAGGCGTTGGCGCAGCGTCCCCAGCCTGACGTACAAGGCAACATGCCCAACCCGCGTACCCGCGCCGGAATGCTCGACCTCTACACCTATGCCCATCTGCTGGCCGAAGAGAAACGGCGCAACCCTGGTGATGATATCATGTCGTTATTGTTGGCTGCAAGCGATGAGGCCGAGGGTGGTACAGGTACACAAGTGTCGATTGAAGAGTTTGAGAACCTGTTCTGGCTCTTTGCCGTGGCGGGCAACGAAACGCTGCGCAACGGCATCCCCGGCGGTATGATCGCGCTACTAAAGCATCCACAGGCACAGACCGAACTTCGCAACAACCCTGCGCTCCTACCCACCGCCGTTGATGAGATGTTGCGCTGGTGGACCCCCGTGATGACCTTTCGCCGCACCGCCACTGCTGATTGCGAACTGGCTGGCAAGCACATCCGCACAGGCGACAAAGTGGTCGTCTCCTTTGCCTCGGCCAACCGTGATGAGCATGTATTTGATGACGCCGATGCCTTTGACATCCACCGCAAGCCTAACCCACATCTCTCCTTTGGCTATGGCCCGCATTTCTGCATTGGCGCACATCTCGCCCGCATGCAAATGCGTGCCATCTTTGGTGAGGTGTTGGCACACATGGATGAGATTGAGTATGCTGGCGAACCCAGTTATCTGCAATCAAACTTTCAACGTGGCGTGAAAAATTTACCAATTCGATGGACCACATTAGGACGCGGACGAGCACGGATGGACGCGGATTGAGTGACGTTGCTTAGGCATCCTGCCTGAGCCGTTGAGCGCAGCTCGAAAAACACGCACACGGATGTCCACGCTACGTTTCCGCGTTCATCCGCGCTCGTCCGCGTCCCATCTATATATTTTTCATCACCGCAACCCCTGCGAACGCAACAACTCATCAGCCCATTGTTTGTTGCCATCATCACCAAGCGACACGGGCGGCTCCTTACTGTAATCAATCAACAAATCATAGCCACCGATATCATAGCAGCGCGTGAACACAGCGGCTAAATCCAGAACCACATCAGGGTCGGCTGGGCGCAAGGGAATCTGGCAACGGGGCAGGGTATCTTGCAGGCCGATGGGGTAGACTTCTATTTTTGGATACGGGGCACGACGGACCGTGCTGACCATATACCGTCGCTCATCCGGCAGCCGAGCTGCAAAGATGCGCGCCAAGGCTGTCTCTTGCCCATAGGATAGCAGATCAATTTCAACAATATTTGCCCATGTACTGAGAAGATTCTCCTGCTTTTGCAGATACGGTTCACTGCACGGGCTCGTCTTGTTGGCAGGGCTTAAGACCTCAATCACTGTGACCACATCACCACTCTCACGATAGACAATTTCCAGGTAGGGGATACGCCGTTCCTCTTCTTGGACTAAAAAGGTCAGGGGGGCGTCGGCAACAAGTACGCCAGAACTCGTGTCACGCACAAGCGTTTCGTGCGGTGGTTCGATGACCATCACATCTGGGATATACGCATGTCCGAGTGCCGCCAACTCAACACGCTCACCAATACGGGCAATATATTTGGGTGGTACCTGTGGTTGAAGCACTTCAGATATATAGGTAATTAAACGTTGATGGACATCCGGCCAAAGTGACCGCTCCTCCAAATAGGGGTCCATCCCCGGAAATGGACTTGGCATAGCGTCACACTCCTTAGTACAAGCATAAAAGAATCGCCAAGGTGTTGTCGATTTGATAAATTAACCCACAACAACCTTGGCAATTGACGATAGCCTATTATACTGCTTTTTGGGAAAAGATGCACGATTTTCGCTACACTACCTGATTCATCAACGCCACCTCACCACGATGCAAACGCGTAATATTTTCCATCAGAATATCCACAACATTGGATTCATACATCCGCGTCTCGCCTGCCGTATGCGGCGTGATAATCACGTTTTCAAAATCCCACAACGGTGAATCCGTAGACAGTGGTTCTTCATCGGTACAGTCGAGTCCTGCGCCTGCAATCTGGCCTGCCTCTAATGCCGCTACCAACGCCACCTCATCGACACAACCGCCGCGCGCCATGTTAAT
>JBCCFC010000826.1:0-6330 GCA_039029935.1 Chloroflexota bacterium | reverse complement strand
TTCGGGCTGTCGCCCGACGCTCAGGTAGCCAACCTGAGATACTTTTACGGCAGTCGATCCGATCTTTCCAGCGCAGCTAAGTTATGATGATACCCACTGTTTTTCAACCACCCGCATCATCGCGGGGTAGACAATCCAGTAGCGAAATGGCTTGATGAGTGCCATGTATGCTCGACCCCAACGCCCCTTGGGTTTCACATAAATCGCCATCTGCACGGTAAAATGACCACCATCTAGCGATACACGACCGAGATGTAGTCCAGCGTGGACTGTTGCGTTGTCAATTTCATCTAACGACTCATGCTCAAGCAGGTAGACTGGTACAAATGCTGCCCCTGTTGGCTTGGGAAGTTGCTCTGCCGTCAACCCTTCAGCAATGGCGTAACGCTCACGCAGGCTACCGGGCTGCAATGTCATCGCTGTTTCCGGTACGGTCATATCTGGCGCAGTCATGTCGGGCTCTGCATCCCAACCAAACACACGCCCCAAGCCAAGTCGAAGTTGAAACAGAAAACCCGCCACGCCTGTTTGCTGGACGGTTGTCAAGCTGCCAAACAACTTGCTCCGGACGTCAGCCACACTCTGATCAGCGGTTAGCACAATGGGGAGCCGCCATACGTCTTCGATCTCAAAATCTGACATCAGATCATGCGCTCGCCACGGCTGCTGCATATGTTGTTCTACATGAATTTGTGCTTGATATGAATTGAATGATTTGCTCATTAAACCTCCCCTATCCGTCACAGAATTGTGCGAACCATGTATATTTGGGACCGAAGACACCTCTGGCTCATTCCACCAGTGATGCCCATTGATTAGATAGCGAAACTGATAGCTTGCTTCTGGCTGCAGGTCAACCGTTGCTTTGAATGCACCCCAAAGGGAGAATTCAAACCAGTGCGGTTAGAAGAAAAAATAACAGTGATGTACGAAAAAGGGACACCAATACATGACATAAAAAAAACATCCAAGGGCATATGTGGCTTTAAAGTGCCTCAAAAAAAATAATAAATACAACAAATACAATTACAGATAATGTGTGGCCGCTGATTGAATGAAATTTTTACTGAGTAAGCTTGAGCAAATTACAACAACCCTAATTCACGCGCACGGGCGACGGCTTCGGTGCGCCGTTGTACTTGGAGTTTGCCAAAGATGTTACGATTGTGGCCTTTAACCGTACTCAAAGCAAGGAAGAGTCGATCACAGATCTCTTGATTGGATAGTCCTTCGGCAATCAGATGAAGTACGTCTAGCTCACGGTCGCTAAGTGGCTCAATCAATGGTTGCACAGTGGGTTTGGGGGGAGATGAGGTATGTTTAACAGGTGCAGACTCGATATCCAAGACTGCAAGTAGTTTGTCAATGTAAGTTGGTGTCACACCATAGATGGTGGCATGGGGGCGTAGCTGCGCCAAGAGTTGCGCCATTGGCAAGCCCTCATCAACAAATACACGGATAAAGCCATCCGCTTCGGCCATCGCCAAGGCATCGCCAAGCAAAGCCGTCGCCTCATCAGCGCTGCCATGTAGGTGGTGTGCAATCGCCTGTAAAATCATCACGCGCAGTTGTTCATCAACCCAACTTCGTGCGGTCATTTCCTTTGCAAAGGATGCCAGTGAGGATAGTGCTGTCTCCGTATCACCTTGGGCCAACGCCACACGTGCATGGCTCATGGGGCGGTCGATGTTCTTGGCAACACGAGCAGATTCAGCTACATTGCCCTGATGTAACAGGACCTGTACCTGTGCTGCCGCAGCTTCATCTATCTGATGCGCAAAGCCCTGTTGATGTGCGATCCGACTGGCTTTTGCCAACAAAATGGTTGCTCCTGCGACATCACCTTGCGCTAGTTTGAGCCGTGCCAAAAAAACTTCGCAAGCAACCGCTCTGTCCATGCTATCTAGCTGTCGTCCAAGCGCAAGCCCCTTTTCACAATATGCCTGTGCTTCATCCAATTGGTTCCATTGATAATAGAGACGAGCCAATCCCAAAAATGCTTCACCAGCACCTGGCGGTGGCAAATCGCCTACCAACTCCAACACGGTTTGATAGTTCTGCGCGGCCAAGCGAAGTTGATTGTCTAGTTCTTGAATATTGCCCAGCCCAATCGAGGCGGCAACCAAAATAATGAAGTGTCTGATTTCCTTGCTGATGGCAACGGCTTCGATGTATGCTTGACGTGCAGCCACACGGTCGCCTTGCAGCTGGTAGGCATAGCCGAGTGTCCATATTGTCGATGTGCGCACTGGTAGATTGTCGGGATATAGATTGTCAAGGGCAAGATTGGATTGGGTGATGATGGCATCGGCATCGTCTTGGGCACCAGCTAAGACTGCACGAATGGCGGCAATGTGGCCGATAGTGTCCTTTGTCGCTGCATTCAATTCAACGGTTGCCAACGCCGCTTCAGCAGCATGTAGCTTTGGCTCCACATCCATCAGTCGCCCCACACCAAGGAGTGATGAGGCATAAATCACCCATAACGACGGTCTGGCATCCAGTACTATTTTGGGTTGGGCGGCCAGCCATTTGAGGACAGGTGGAACCTCGCCGCGAAAGATCAACGGCATCCCATCCCCTTCAATCAGGCGCGCACAACGTTCGATATCATTGGCAGCAGTGGCATGGTGAAATGCCTCCATGTCCAACCCATTCTCTTCATACCAAATGCTGGCGCGGATGTGTAACTCGGCCAGTGTTGGTATTGGTATATCGGAGGCGTGTGTGTTGGAGATAGGAGGTCGTGATTTTGTTTGCTGGTTCAATCTCTGCTGGTTTAATCTCTGCTTTAGCAAATCGGCAAAAAGATGATGATAGCGAAACCAACGTCGTTCGTTGTCCAAAGCGATTAGAAAGAGATTGGCCTTTTTGAGATAGGCCAGCGTCTCTGTACTGGTTTCAGCGGAGGAATCCAATACAGCATCACATAGCGGACCACACATACGTTTGAGAATCGACGTTTGCAGCAAAAATGTCTGTACAGATTCGGGCTGTTGTTGTAGCACCTCTTCCATCAGGTAGTCGAGGACAAACTGATGGCTCCCTGTAAACGATCTGATGAAGCGCGTCGCATCGTCTTTGCTCACCATCTTCAACCCTTGCATAGAAAGAGCTGCCAATTGTAACCCTGCAATCCAGCCCTCTGTCCGTTTATCTAACACGGCAATATCTTTTGTAGAGAGATTGAGACCCATCATCTGATTAAGAAAGCCACTGGCCTCTTCCGCTGTAAAACGCAGGTTTCGCTCCCGAAGCTCTGTTAGCTGGCCGCGTGCGCGTAGACGTGCCAAGGGTAGTTGTGGGTCCTCTCGCGTGGCAATGACGACATGCATCTGTGGCGGCAGGTGATCGATCACAAAAATAAGCGTATCGTCAATCGGCTTGGTATCAATCACGTGATAGTCATCCAGCACCAGCAGGAACTTTTCGTTGATGGTAGTCAGGTCATTCAGCAATGCGGTCAGCGTGGATTCGAGTGGTGGTGGCTGCGGCGATTGTAGCACCGCCAAGACACCTTCGCCAATGGTAGCAGTGTTGGTCGTTGCCGCTATCGGCATAGTCTGCAATGCCGTCACGACATAGGACAAAAAGCGTGTCGGTTCATTGTCATCCTCATCCAGCGAGAGCCATGCGGTTGGCCGACCACACCGCGCCACCCATTCGCTGACCAAGGTGGTTTTGCCAAATCCTGCGGGCGCAGAAATCAGCGTTAGTTTGCGATGCAGCCCCGTGTTTAGCTGTTCCACGAGGCGTGGACGCTGGACAAGGCTTGGCTGCGGGGGTGGCATGTATAGTTTTGTGGTTAGAATTGGTGTTGACATGGCTCAATTATACAACATGTCTACTCATGGAATCAATAGCGAGGTTTGAGCAATATCTATCGGGATTTCATGGCGTTCTCGGTTCAAAAAGATATTGGTATGCGTATATCCTGCTTGACTCAAGAGCTTAAACGCCTCGTCAAATTTATCGGCCACACGCTCGGGTTTATGCGCATCCGAATTCACGACAACAGGGATATTCCGTTTCCTCATTTCTGCCAAGATATTAGGCCCCGGGTTCATCTCTGGAACTTTTTTGTTCAGCCCTGACGTATTCAACTCCATCGCCGTTCCCGCCGCTGCAATGCGGTCCAATGAACGGCCAATGGCGTCCATGATGTTATCAGGGTTCCACTCTGGTGGCGACACATTTTTCACGAGATCAGGATGTGAGATGGTGTCAAATAGCCGCGTTTCCGCTGCCATTGCCAGATGCTCAAAATAGGTCTTCTGAAACTCGATCATATTGCCGTGAAAGAAGCGTTCTTTGTAACGTGGATTGTGGGGATGGACTGACCCCAAAATGTGATGAAACTCAGCTTTCCTGAGAAGCTTGTTGAGCCAAGGTTCCATGCCCGGTGCATAGTCGCATTCGAGGCCAAGACGCACATCAACGCGCCCAGCCCATGCCTCTCGTGCGCGTGCAACGATTCGTACATACGTATCAAGCTGGTCAACACGCATCCGGCCACGCCCCCAACGACTGTCATCAATTGGGTTGTGACAGGTGAAGATGATGCCTTTTAGTCCGAGCAGTTCGGCAACGGCGGCGTATTCTTCGGGTTCGCCTTTGGCATGGTTGCAAAGTGGAGTGTGCATATGGCTGTCGTATAAAATAGGCTTGTGCATTATTTTTTCCCTAATTTCTAATTATTTTCTTGAGTTTACTTATCTACATTGTCTCCACTGTCAACGGCTCAGGCTGAACCCCATCCACATCGGTAAACCCATAATCCCGTGCCACTTGCGCCGCTACCAAAACTTCGCCTGACTTTGCCATGATATCTGTATCCCCTGCCAATGCCGCCACCGCTCGACCAATAAACTGTGGCGATTCGGAGTTGGAAAGGTCAAATCCGGCCTTCAACACCGACTCGGTGCGCACCAAACCAGGGTAGAGTGAAATCGCCGCGATGTTGTGGTCACGTAGCTCATGTGCCATACACGCCGCCATGTGATCAGAGACACCTTTGGAAACACAGTAGATTGTGCCATGATCATTGCGTTGGGCCGCAAAGAAAGAGATATTGACCATCAACCCGCCGCCCCGTGTCATCATCAGCGGAACGGCCAATGCACTCGATACATAGTGGGCGCGCACCCCTGCTTGGAACATAGAATCCCAGCGGTTGAGTGGCATATCCCAAAAGCCTTTCTCCCTCCAGAATTCGGTGCCATCGGTGTAGTGTTGATAGCCACCCCAGACATTGTTGACCAGAATATCCAGCCCGCCTTGCTCGGCCTCAATCTGGTCAAAGACGGCCTTTGTCTGCGCATCATCACGATGGTCACACTGTACAGCGATGCCCTGCCCACCGAGTGAGTTGACTTCAGCAAAGGTTTGGTGAATGGTCCCCGGCAACTTGGCGGCCGATGTTCCTTCCTCAATTGTGCGTCCCGTAATGTAGACCGTCGCACCCGCTTCACCTAATCCCAGCGCAACACCTTTGCCAATCCCCCGACTGGCCCCCGTGACCAATGCGACTTTCCCTGATAGTGGTTGATTCATAGTCTCTCCTTCTGATGAACTATTCTACATTGACTTGCCTACAATACAATGACAGATTCATCACCATTGTGACTATAATATGGAATGGCGATTAAATAACTTACCCATTTGGAGCGAATCCGCACGGGGTGTGCTCACTAAACACGCGCACGTTATTTAATCGCCATTCCTATAACGCCGAAACTTTCATTCCCGATAATGAGCTACTGACCACATCCAAACAATTATTTTTTGCCATGCTATCCAACTATCTGCTATACTCCAGATTCTAGGCAAACATATGTTTGTCATCGCATAGGAACATATCATGGCAAGACGAAAATCTACATCAGAATCAAAAGAACAGGATAAGCAAGAGAAACAACAACCTCAAAAGAAAGATGTAGGGACCAAGGAAACAAATCGTGTTCAGAATCCACATGATCAATACTTTCGGCGCATTTTCTCGCGGCTCGACCATGTACGTGAATTTCTCGAAGGCTTTTTGCCCAAAGAGATAGCAGACCTCATCTTGTTGAGCCAAATCGCCTATATCAATGCTAATTACACCGATGAAGATTTGCTGCAACATAACTATGATTTAATTTTCCTCGTGCCACTCAGAGAGGTCTTTGGGGCAGAAGGCGATAAGAAAGCACCTGAATCGGTGGAAGTTTATTTTTTGTTTGAACACAAAAGCTACCCTGAAGAAAGCATTATAGAACAATTATTGCGTTACATTGCCCTGCGTTGGCTCGCTGACCGAGAGAATAAACGCAAACCACGTTTAGTTGTGCC
>JBCCFC010000825.1:0-6334 GCA_039029935.1 Chloroflexota bacterium | reverse complement strand
TTTTTGATATGCGAACAAAAGATGACCATTCAGAATATTCGGTGTAAAAGCGTCCAATACCCGGTTTTATACCTTTATAAATCGTTCTTTCATTGCTCTTTTCAATCAATGTGATATTGCTTCCTTCCGCTATAACATTTGGTGGCAAAAGTATATATTCATTGACTTGGATATCGATTGCACGGTTAGACCAGTGTTCATCAACACATATCAAGTCTGTAGATGCTGAATCCGGGAAGATTCTAGTACGAATGGCTTTGGGTCTATGTTTTAGTAGTTTTTCTGCATATGAATGGCTCAAGAGTTTCAAAGAGTATGACATATGATTTATCAGCGTCTCGTACCCTACACCAAACCAGTTCGAAATAGAATATATCTGTGAAATGTGAGGTTTTTCGGTATCCCATTCTCTTTTAGAAAATGCGTGATTCACTGCCAGTTTAGGCATCAGAAGAAACCCGGCAAAACAATCTGCAAGATATTCTTTTTCATCAAACCTCCCTTTATGAACCGATTGGGCTTGTACCTCATCAGGCATGTTTCCATGTCCATATATATGGTGCCCAAGTTCATGTGCGCATGTAAATACTTGGCGCCCCTTTGGGCGTAATGAAGAAATTATTATCGCTTGCTTGTCTTTGCAATACATACCCTCCATACTTGGAACATCAAAGAAACGTACTGAAACACCCATCTTTTCTGCTAGGTCATAAGGGCAAAGAGCATCTGCTAGCCCTAGTTCATATTTGATTCGTGTTTTCATCGCTTTTTGTGCGGCGTCCCTTGCTAGCTGTTGTCGTTTGCTCATTCATTAGACTCCTTTTGTGAACGCAGGGTCGCAAGTAGTTGCATAACGCGATCTAAATCTTCAGATTTCAGATTTGCTAGCTCACGGGCTGCGAGTTCATATCGTATCTGCTCAACACTATCTGCCTCTGAATCCTCACCAACGAGGAACGAAATTCGCACGTCATAGATTTCAGCCAATCTAGCTAGTTCTTGCCCAGAAACCTTTCTTTTACCAGTCTCCATTTCAGATATCGAGGGTCGTCTTATCTCTAATAATTTTGCGACTTGCCCTTGGGAAAGTCCAGCATGTTCTCTTGCAGCTTTGAGCCTAGCCGGGATAACATTGCTATTAGACCTAATATTGCTCATTATTTCTCCTTTGTTTAATGATCATCATTAATTGATTGAAAAATTCGGGTAACTATATCACTGACTCGTAGTGGTTTGTTTGGATTAGAAGAAAGCATTGTTTTTGGTTGAACTTCATGCCCAATGTAACCAGAAATTATCCCCGCTGTCTCTACGGCATTGAGGCTATCAAATCCTTCTAAATCGCCAATCGGACAGGTATTCCCATCTATTTTTATTGCAGCACGTCCACTTAGTTCCTGTACCTGAGTTAAAGCCTTTACAACCGCATTGTGAATATCATTGTTGGTCATATTATGCTTCCTATACTGTTCACCTTGTACGAAAAACGTACATCGTTGGATAAAAAAATATTTATATTGGCCTGTACGAATATTGTACTACATTGTCGGAGAGTTGTCAAGTACTTGATCAAAAAATCGGAATGGTTTGCAAAGGACAAATTTTCATCAACATTCTGAAATCACATTTGGATTTTGAGATAAAATAGCCTATGATACCCACCAACAGTCATAATACAATTGGATATTGGCACAGACGTTTGTACAGTCTATACAAGTTAGGAGGATAGATATGAACCCATCTCAGACATTGACATTACCAGAAGTTCCCACACAAGTACCGCTGTGGCTCAAACAAGCCGCACAAGTTCGTCCGCGTTTGTGGTTAAGAACAATCGAAAGCCCCAAACCTGTTGCCGTTATTGTGGAAGCAGAAGAATTTGAACGGTCACAGAAACAACTCTATGAGTGGCAAATCACCAATTTACGTGAATGGCTTGATCGGATTGAACGGCAGTGGAACAACCAGCTACTCCGTGAGGAATGTGTCCAAGTATGGAAAGAGAAGACATGGAAACTGTGGGAAGTTGCGCCAGAACCTGTTCAAGAGTTTTTAGCAAGTCTAACCATGTCTGCTCAAAAGCTGGATGCACAAAGGCTGTCAAAAGAACAAGTGGCTGCATTGCGTTACGCTTTGGATGTCGTGAGTAACGGTAGCACGAAAGAAGCAGAAATTGAAAAAGCACACCAATATTTGATCGGTAGCCATCTTTCCTCAATGATGACGTTTCATGATGATACGTTAGTCCAATTATATCTTGAGGAATTGTAGACATCATGCTGGCTATTTTCCTTGAGACCTCTGTTCAAGTACAAAGGGCATTATCGGATGTGTATGTTGGCCGCTCGGTGATGTTATCATTGCCTTGCAAGTGCCTGATGATGCATTGCTCTGGACATTGGATGCTGATTTTGAGGTATTAGCCACTGCTTTAGGCTTGAACATATATCAGCCAATAGAATAGTTACACGGGATGCTTTTTGATATCTACACTTTATCCCAAACCACGCGTTTCAACCCAACGCCCACCACAGCAAATGTCCGCAACTTGAGTGCCGCGCCATATTTGTGCTGGAGTCCCTGCCGATATTGTCGGATTTGCTTTTTGGCACTCTCCATCTCATTCTGGATAGACTCAATCTCCAGCAGTTCGGCCATACTCTTCTCGGCCACCTGAACGCCTGTCAATGGTTCACCATCCACAATCACTTGCTTCAGTTTTAAAAATTTGAACTCAAACAAAAAATCATACAAACCCATGTCACGCATCCCCGGTCGCAACATCATCAGCAAATCACCGTATTGCTGGATGATGGTTGACTCGGAATCCATGACATAGATGTTATTGTGATAGAGCATGGAGATAAAGAGCGTTTTTAGCGTTAATTCGTCAAATTCTCGGTAATCACGGTTATCAAAGACGGTGAGTAGATGTTTCTCAATGAATGTGCAGAGTGGTTGTAGATTGGCATGTGTAAAAAGATTATTCGCAACAGTAATGGCTTGGGTAAGCAACGTTGCATCTTCTTTGGTCATCATCTTCAATGCGCGTTCTGCATAGAGACGACGGATGACGAGGTTGGGAATTTTGAGCAGAATGCTCCCGACAGGTGTACGACCGCTTACCGTCAATACGCCCAAATAGGTGAGTAGAATCGCCATGCTCTGACGTTGCTGGTCTTCTCGGAGCAGTTCTTTGATGCCAAATCGACGGCGTAAGGTGAAAACTGTGATAAATGTTTCGCCATCGTCCTCTTCCAAGTCATATGGTTCCTCTTGCATCGCATCAACCAGCAACCTTCGACCATGGTTATAGCTGGTTAGATAGGCCAATTTGTTGCTATCCGCTTCGAGATTGCTGTCCAACATATCTTCTGGATACCCAGACACGTCTTGAAACTCCTCTAGAAAATAAAACGTCAATGTTGGATTATAGACACAGGGAATCTCTTCGATGTTTTTGTCTGGCATATGTGTGACAAACCGCGAACCGTTATAAAAATCGCGCATTTGTTTTAACATCTCTTGGGCAAATGCTGCTTTAGATGTCTGATTTTGGGCCTGACCTTGGGCAAAACCATTTGTTTGAATCACAGCATCAATCATGTGCTCAATTTCGACCTCATTAAATCCACAGAGGTCATTGAGGTTATGACGCCACGTTACATCTTTAAAGGTATTGGGACCGCTGGTGATATCATTGAGCACAACAGGCGACACCCCTGTCATAAACACACGCTCTAGCCCAAGACCAGACGCTGCCGTCTTGATGGTTTTGAACAAGGTTCTAAAAAGGCTCTCCCCTGTCACCAGTCGGTTATATTTCTGATTCTGGTCCACACTTTTCTGTAGCCATTCTGGATCATTGCGTTTGTCAATGGGATGCATAAACACTTCGTTGGCAAAGTTGTCATATTCATCAATGAAAAGATAGAGTTTGTGTGGACTCAGATTGATCTCAGAGGTCAATGATTTCCATGACAAAAGCGCACGTTCAGGATGGATATCAACTTTATCTTGCGGAATAAGCGCTTCATATCGACGTAGAAAAATACGAATACTCGCATTCACGTAGTCATTCAGATGTCGCTCAATCGTTTCCGCCGTTCCATGTGCGGGTATCTCTGAAAAGTCCCAACGCATGGTGAGATATTGGTTATGGTATGGCGTTGGGTTTTTGCCAATTGCCAGATGACCAAAGAGTCGTTCAAAATCGTTCTCATGCGCAATGTCATAATAGGTAATCAGGGTGGACAACCACAAGCTCTTGCCAAAACGACGCGGTCGCATGAAAAGCAATTCCCGCCCCCAATCTTCGAAAAATGGGATATGATGGGTTCGATCAAAATAGAGATATCCTTCATCAATAATGCCGGGAAAATCACGTCGCCCATATGGAAATTTGATCATCATTGCTCCCTTTACCCTACAAGCCATAAAAACGTTTGTTCATGCTGAGATCATGCTTATTTTAGCTTGTTTTAACACAACGGTCAAGCAAATCACCAGCAACTTGGGATAGCGTGGGCGTTTTGAGCGTGAGGGTGAACTCTTAGTGAATCCAGCGCCCGTATCTGCAATTGAGATAGCATCAAATTGCTGAGGCTTTCACCACTTTCTCCGCCATCCCAATCCCATTCGCCTGACAAAATGCAGTTGCCTCTTCCGTAAACCCGCTCAACGACAAAAACGCAGGCAACACCGTCACACCATACTGTGCTGCATAGTCGAGCGCATTGGTCTGCAACCCCATCACAGGCTTGGTCCCCGTCTTATCTTTTCGGTCACGTACTTCAACCATGACCACACGGCCATCATCAGCCTTGGCAATGATGTCGATTTCCTCGCCGTCGCCGTTTAGCATTCGGTGTGAGATGCGTTCCATAACGCTGACAATGGTGAGCGGATGCGTATCGGTGATATTTGTGAAATAATCGGCAAGGTTAATGGGTTGCCCAGCCTGCTGTTTACCGCGAAAGACAAAGGCCATTTTCATCTCGGCCAAGCGTCCCTTAAAGTCATTGGCAAGTCCACGCCATTTGTTTGTTTCGGCGCGTTCTGCTTTGAGTTGCGCTTCAAATTCACCAATGAAGTCGGGGCGAACACCGTCAATTTCTTCCTCAAAGTGATTGCGTAGGATGAGATTCAGCGTTCCATCCTCCAAGCCACGAAAGCGAAAGGCCGATACTCCCTGCCGAATCACATCCGAGGCCATCAACACCTCGAGACGTTCATAAATTTCTTCTTCGCTTAATGTCAGGTTCAGCTCAGTTTTGAGGTCGCTGGGGCGATAATCCTGCTCACTATTTTTATTCAAAAACAACATCAGTTTCTTGGTTATTGTGCCATTGGTGCGTTCAAAGGTCCGCCGCAGATATTCATTCCATGTTTTGGACATTTCCGATTCAAAGTTGCTCAGTTCATAGTTGACGGTTTTGATCACACCCTTGCGTTTGGTTAAATCCTTGTCCTCCATTTCATTTGAAATCACACAGGAAATCAAGAACGGGTCGGACATACACAGTTCATTGATATACTCGGCAGTTTCATCCTGAATGGGTTCATTGTGCATTTGGGCATAACGATAGACCGCCTCGAGTCCATGCTTTGGTTCGAGAAAGGGTTTCATGCGAAAAATGGAGAGTCGCCCCGCTTCAAGATAGTTTGCCATGATATCAAGGAGAATGCCGGGGTAAGAGCCTGTCACGAGCATCGGTGCCACCTTGGATTCAGAGAGCGAGTGAAAGCTGCCGGGCATACTATGCATCGGGCGGTTCGCACAGGCTTCATCACGATAGACATAATTGGCAATATTCTGAAACTCGTCCAAAATCACCAGAAAGCGATATTTGCGCCCGTTGTTAATTGTGCTATCTAAACCGCTGACACTTGCGTGACTATGTGGTGCTTCACAAGCGGTCGTCCACATAGAGTCATAGTATCCTTTTTTTTCGTCATCCCAAAGAGATTCTACATCATGGACCAGATAGCGGTTGCCCGTTTCTTTGCCATAGGTGCGAATCTGTTCCAGTGTCAAACGACGGCTGACTAACTCGCCATCACGCTCTAAAAAAGAAATATACTGTGAAGCAAAGGCACGATAGTATTCAACAGCAAAGTTAGGATACCAAGTTTCTCTGTCCTTAATATCAAAATAAAACGGGATAACCGTACTGTTCTGACTCCAAAGTTGATTAAAGATGCGCTGCACAAACGATGTCTTGCCGCTTTTTCGGCGCGCCAAAATTACACGAGATTTGGAAAGCTCATTGGGGATTTTGCTTGTCCATTTATCAAAACTGGCAAATTCTTTTTTTCGACCCACCAGTAAGTC